>CAZSRN010000125.1:0-6086 GCA_964609115.1 uncultured Veillonellaceae bacterium
GTATAGCCCATTCCCTCGGCATTTCCGTCGAAGGCGAATTGGGCTATATTGGTCATTGTGATGATTTGACGGGTATTACGTCCAGTGAGCTTGTATCCGCCGAAGTTGCCGCCGATTTTGTATTGAAGACCAAAATTGATGCATTGGCCGTTGCCGTGGGGACCAATCATGGAACCAATAAGATTGCGGGAGGTTTAAATATTATCCGGCTGGCGGAACTGAACAACTTGGTGGATGTTCCATTGGTTCTCCATGGCGGCTCAAAATTAAGCCGTGAAGATTGTCGTTTGGTCATTGATAATGGGATTTCAAAAATCAATATTGCAACGGACATGTCGCTGTCTGCGGCTGAGCGGCTACGAAGCGAGTTGGCGAAGTCTCCCTCAGCAAACTATATTCATCTGATGACATCCGTTAAAAAAGGCGTCAAGGATTTAGTGCGCAAATACATGCTAAACTTTGATTGCATCAGTCGCGCTATCTAAAGTAACCACAATTGTTGTTTGATAGGAAAAACCGTCACCTGTTATTTGCAGTTGGCGGTTTTTCCATATGGACGAAACGGGATCCAGCAGCTATAATATAGTTCAGTTTCCAGTTCGGCAGATACTGGAAAGATTGAGCAGGAGATGAACGATTCGTGACTCTTTTTGGAGATAAAAAACAAGTAGCCAACCTCATGGATCTTTCACAATGGCGCTTAACGCCCTATCAAGCCCTTGCACTGGGTTTTGCAGGAATCATTTTATGCGGGGCCGTACTGTTGACCTTGCCTATCGCTACTCAGTCCGGTGAAGGCACAGCTTTTATTGATGCCTTGTTCACTGCTACTTCGGCTGTCTGCGTTACAGGCTTGGTCGTTGTCGATACCGGAACCCATTTTTCACTTTTTGGGCAAATGGTTATCATTCTTCTGATTCAAGCCGGTGGACTTGGGATTATGGCGATGTCAACCTTGTTTGCGCTCTTGATTGGTAAGAAAATTCGTCTTCGGGAACGTCTGCTGATGCAAGAGGCGCTGAACCAGCTCTCGGTATCCGGCGTCGTTCGGCTGACCATTTATATTATTCAGATTACGTTGCTGATCGAATTCATCGGTGGAACGATTTTGGCCATACGCTGGTATCCCGACTTGGGCGCCAAAGGGATTTATTATGGGTATTGGCATGCGGTTTCTTCTTTCTGTAACGCGGGATTTGATTTATTCGGCCCGATAACGGGAAAATTCACCAGCATTACTTCCTATGTAGATGATATAACCGTCAATTTGACCATTGCCGGTCTGATTATTCTGGGAGGCATCGGGTTTGCGGTTATGCACGATGTTTGGTCCAGTCGCTCTTTTGGTAAATTATCCCTGCACAGCAAGATTGTATTGATTACGACCAGTATTCTGATCGTAGCAGGAGCTGTATTGATTTTTTTATTTGAATACTCAAATCCTGAAACATTGGAACCGCTATCCACAAAGGGAAAAATTTTAGGAAGCTTTTTTCAATCTGTAACCCCGCGTACTGCCGGATATAATACCATCGACATTGGAAAAATGTATGACAGTTCGCTGTTGTTGCTGATCATCCTGATGTTTATCGGTGCATCTCCCGCTTCGACAGGCGGCGGGATCTTGCGGATGAAGGCGTTGATCCGGGGCCGCAGCGATGCAGAGTGTTTTGGTCGCCGTATCCCTCAAGGCATAATTTACAAGGCCTTTTCCATTATGTTTATTTCCTTTATGTTGGTGATGGTGGTCACAATGGCATTGACGATTCATGAACATGCAGAGTTTATGAACATTTTGTTTGAAGTAACGTCTGCTTTTGGCACGGTGGGACTGACTACCGGAATAACGCCATCGCTGTCATCGGCCGGCAAATGTTGGCTGATTTTAACCATGTTTGCAGGAAGGGTCGGGCCCATTACACTGGCGCTTGCAATTGCCATGCGGGCAAGAAAGGCGCAGATACAATATCCTGACGGAAAAATCATCATCGGATAGGGGTGTGAACAGGATGGACAGAGTAAAGAAACAATTTGCCGTGATTGGGTTGGGACGGTTCGGGACCAGTGTGGCGGTTACACTGCAAATGTTGGGTCATGAAGTATTGGCAATCGATACAAATGAAGATTGTGTGCAAAAAATCAGTGATCAAGTGACTCATGTGGTACAGGCCGATACGACGGAGGAAAGTTCTTTGTCTGCTTTAGGGCTGCGTAATTTTGATGCAGTAGTTGTCGCCATAGGCGAAGATGTACAGGCAAATGTTGCAACAACCCTATTGCTCAAGGAAATGGGCGTACCCTATATTATTGCGAAGGCGCGAAATTCATTGCATGGGAAAATGCTGGAAAAAATCGGTGCAGACCGGGTGGTTTATCCGGAGCGGGATATGGGGCAACGGGTAGCGCACAGCCTAATTTCTTCGAACGTGCTGGATTATATTGAACTCTCACCGGATTTGAGCTTGGTGGAAGTATCAACTCCGGGAATTTTCGTCGGACGAACCTTGCAGCAAACCAATATGAGAGCTCTCTACGGAGTCAACGTGGTGGCGATTAAGCGGTATGACACCCTGATTGTTCCGCCGCAGCCGGATGAACTGATTCATGAATCGGATGTTCTGATTGTCATTGGATCGACAGAGGGATTGCAACGACTGGAGGTACTGGGGTGACACGGAGCATTCTGAGTTCCGACAACCAATATGTCAAACTGGCTTCTTCCTTGAAACAAAAAAAATGCCGGGAAGAAACCGGGTTATTTGTCGTAGAAGGAGTGCGCTTTGTTCGCGAAGCGCTGAATTCATCGTGGCAATTGGAGTTTGTCATGCTTTCCGAAGAGGAGGCTTTGGAGCCTCACAATCAAGTTCTTTTGGACGATTTGGACGGCCGCAGCTGTCCGGTGATGACGGTTTCTTCGGCCTTGTTTCAAAAACTCAGTGATACGCAGGCGCCTCAAGGAATATTGGCCGTTGTTCATCAGAAGAATGAAATTCTGACGAAGGCTTCAATCAAGTCAAAATCCAACGCATGGGTTGTTTTGGATTCACTTCAGGACCCCGGTAATGTTGGGACCATTATTCGGACGGCAGATGCGTCCGGCGCAGCAGGAGTCATTCTTTCAGAAGGGTGCGCCGATCTTTATTCAGGCAAAACCACTCGCGCAACCATGGGATCGTTATTTCACATTCCGGTGATAAAAGCCTCCATCCAGGAGTGTTTGTCATTTTGTCGGGAAAATGGACTGCTTTTGTATGTTACGGGCGCTGAAGCGGCTACCTGTTATGCGGAAGTAAAGCTGACACAGCCATGCGCCATTGTGTTTGGAAATGAAGGGGCAGGGGCCGGCGAAGCATTTAGAAGTCAGGCCGCGCAAACAATTAAGATACCGCTTTGTGGTCAGGCAGAGTCCCTTAATGTAGCTTCCGCCGCTGCGGTAATTCTTTTTGAAGCGGCGCGGCAACGGGGATTTTCCTTGTCATTGTAAAGTTGATTGTGATATAATACAGCCGTAACGTAAACTGATCCGGTCGCAAATGTCGGAGAGGAAGTGTTGCGGTTTGGAAACTGCTGATTTTTATTGGAAGATTTTCGAAGCCACAGGCTCCATCGCGGCTTATCTGATTTACAGGCGATTAAAGGGACTGTCAGTATAACGAGTGATAAACCAATGACGAAGAGAGTACGCTGAAAACGCACGAAGACAGGGAGCTACTGCCATAGATTGAGAGCAGTGGCCGTGGCGTCGGCTGAAGTTCACTTCCGAGGGTCTTGTTGATACGCTTTCGGGCGGGTAGACTGAACGTGTAGTCTGCGTTAAAGACATTGAGTGAAAAATTGGGTGGTACCGCGAAGTTGGACTTTCGCCCCGGAAGGGGAGAAAGTCTTTTTATTTTGTTATAGCTGCTGACTGAAGGAGAGGAGAAAACATGGAAAAAGAATTGCAACGGATTCGGGAAACGGCGTTTCGTGAACTCGAACAGGCGATTGACGCCAGCGCCATCAATGACTTGCGGGTAAAAGTTTTGGGCAAGAAGGGCGACCTTACCGCAGTATTGCGAAGTCTGGGGTCTGTCAGCGCTACGCTTCGTCCGCGAATCGGCCAATTGGTCAATGATTTGCGAGTGGAATTTGAAAATGAACTGCAAACCAAACAGGAAGCGATCAAGGAGCAAGAACTCGCGCAGCGGCTGGAAGCGGAAAAAATTGACGTGACGTTGCCGGGGCGCAGCCGGGAGCTGGGACGGAGGCATCCGCTGACCCTGGCGCTGGACAGAATCAAGGAAGCGTTTTTGCGGATGGGCTTTGATATTGAGGAAGGCCCGGAAGTTGAGAGCGATTACTATAATTTTGAAGCATTGAATCTGCCGCCGGATCATCCGGCTCGCGATATGCAGGATTCGTTCTACATTACGGATCAGTTTTTGCTCCGAACGCATACGTCGCCCGTACAAGTGCGGACTATGCAGTCCAAGCAACCCAATACTCCGATTCGAATGATCGCTCCGGGAAAAGTATACCGGCGTGATTATGATGCGACTCATTCCCCGATGTTTCAACAGGTGGAAGGGTTGGTTGTAGGACCGGACATCAAGTTTTCCGACTTGAAGGGTACATTGGAATTGTTTTGTCAGGGGATATTCGGTGACAGCGTAAAAGTGCGGTTTCGTCCCAGCTATTTTCCTTTCACGGAACCCAGCGCCGAAGTGGATATTTCCTGTGTAATCTGCAAGGGGAGCGGTTGCCGTGTTTGCAAGGGAACCGGTTGGTTGGAGATTCTCGGGTCGGGCATGGTACATCCACGAGTCTTGGAAATGAGTCAATATGATCCTTCCGTGGTCAGTGGTTTTGCCTTTGGCATGGGCGTCGAACGAATTGCCATGCTGCTGTTCGGAATCGATGACATGCGTTTATTCTATGAAAATGACGTGCGCTTCCTGCGCCGTTTCTAAAGGAGGAATAGCGATTATGCGCGCACCTGTTAGATGGCTCAAAGACTATGTTGGGTTTGCGGATACGCCGGAAATTTTAGGCGACCGGCTGACCATGGCCGGAATTCCGGTGGAAGGCATTGACCGGCCTTGCCAGGGACTCAAAAATATTGTAACGTGCCTTATTACCAGCGTGGATCCGCATCCTAACGCGGACCGACTTTCTGTCTGCATGGTTGATTTGGGCGGCCGGACTGTAAAGATTGTCACGGCGGCCACCAATGTCCGGGCTGGACAAATTGTTCCGGTTGCTTTGGCCGATGCGGTACTGGCTGATGGTACAGTTATTCAGCCGACCGATTTTCGCGGCATTGCGTCGGAAGGTATGTTTTGTTCCGCCGAAGAAATTCTGGGCGACACGAAAATTATCGCTCCGGAGAAGCGCGACGGAATATATATTTTGCCGGAAGGTACGCCGCTGGGGCAGGACATCCGTCCGGTTATGGGATTGGATGACGTCACGATGGAATTTGAGTTGACCGCGAATCGGGCGGATTGTTTTTCCGTTTTGGGGTTGGCGCGTGAAATTGGCGTTTTAACGAATCATCGGGCGAAACGGCCTATGCTGACACTGCAGGAAAAAGGGCAGGGTAAAGCAAGTGAAATGGCTTCCATAGAAATCAAAGATCCGGAACTGTGCAAGCGCTTTTGCGCCAGAATTTTGACCAATGTAAGGATTGGCGAATCTCCTCAGTGGATGCAGCATCGGTTGCAAGCTGCGGGCATGCGGCCGATCAGCAATGTGGTCGATGTGACGAATTTTGTCATGCTTGAACTGGGGCAACCCATGCATGCCTATGATTACAATCTTCTGGCGAAGCACAGCATTATTGTGCGTCGGGCGATCAACGGCGAAAAGCTGACGACACTGGATGGAAACAAACGGGAATTGACGACAGAGATGCTGGTGATTGCCGATGCGGTTCAACCGGTAGGATTGGCAGGGGTTATGGGCGGACTGGCGACGGAGATTTCTGCTTCGACCCGCACCGTATTGCTGGAAGCCGCACAACCTGCGGATGCGGCCTCAGGACGCAATGCGGGTCATGTTCAGCCGTATCTGCTTACCCTCGACGCGCTCGTCGGCTTGCCCGGTGG
>CAZSRN010000125.1:6096-6752 GCA_964609115.1 uncultured Veillonellaceae bacterium
TATGGACCGAACATCCGTCGAAGCTCACGGGGTTTGGGACTTCGTTCCGAGGCCTCCGGGCGTTTTGAACGGGGCGTGGATATCGCTGCGATTCCACTGGCGCTTGACCGTGCGGCGCAATTGCTGGCCGAGATGGGCGCCTGCGATGTTGTTCCCGGTATGATTGACGTTTATCCGAGGGCGGTATTGCCCGCCCAGTTTGATTTTACAGCTGACTGGATTAATCGCTATCTGGGTTCCGACATTCCCGCTGCAACCATGATTGAAATTTTGGAGAAACTCGAATTCACGGTGAAAACGGCTGGAGATGTCATTACGGTGACGGCGCCGACTTGGCGGCAGGATGTTACCGGACCTGTCGACATAGCAGAAGAGGTATCCCGCATTTTTGGCTATGACAACATTCCCTCGACCCAGCCGGTGGGACCGATTCATTCCGGCGCCGGCGCAGCCGCCAAACGGAGCCTGGTGGATCGGGCGCGCGACATTATGACCGGTTTGGGATTCTGTGAAACCTTATCGTTCAGTTTTTCACATCCCGACTCGTTTGACCAGTTACGGTTACCTCAGGACAGCCCACTGCGGAATGCGATTCCCATTCTCAATCCGATTACGGATGAATTCCCAATTCTCCGCACCACTTTGATGGCGGGACT
>CAZSRN010000126.1:0-3020 GCA_964609115.1 uncultured Veillonellaceae bacterium
ACGGTTCCTGCATCTGCGGATCATATCCCTCCGGGGCAAACGGCTGACCCTGCGTGAAAAACAGTTTTTCATGGCTCCAGCTATGGAGATCCGCAGGAAACGAAACCGGCAAATGAAATATATTTTCGCGCACCAGACCGGGTTCGGCCTGCAGTCCACCGCCGAAGAGTCCGCCCGAAGCCAGGATAAAGGATTGCGCCCGATAACTGCGTTCGCGGTCCAGGTTTCCGGTCACAATTTCACTGCAGCGGCCATTTGTCACAGTCGCCCTGATTACCGTGGACTGTTCGATCACCTGCACATTCAGTTTTCGCAAACACCCCAGCAGCATTCGACGAAGTCTGAACCCGGTGACAGCCGGAGGCAGGCCAACCGTTTCGATAACCCGGCAGCGGGTCGCCTGTTCAATTTTATCAAACACTTCATAATTGGGCTGGGTTCCCAGTACCGGAGGCATTAGCACCACTCCGTTCGATTCGACCGACCGGGCCAGTTGTTCGCAGCAGGCGGCCTGCCCCACGCCCGTATCCAGCCATCGTGCAATATCCAGCGCCGTCAGGTCCCTGCCGTCGTCGATTCCGGTTTTCAAAGACACTGCGGTATATTTTTTTTGATAGCCGGGACATTGGGCCAATCCGTCGGCAATCACTCGGGCGCTGTAATCCTTGAGTCCGTCAAATCCGACCACGCAGACTTCCTGTGCGGCTTTCAAGCTGCCGACATCCATGGTCAAAGGTACTAGCCCCGTCGGCTTGACCCGCCCCAGCGCGGTAGGAATCCATTGGTTCTCCTCCAGAGTCCCCCGGTAGGGATACTCCGCTTCGGCGCAAAGAGCAAGAAACGTTTGCGCCGCCTGTTTTACCGTTTCCCGCCCGAGCAGCGCATACGGATGTCCCGGATCGAGTTCCTCCATCGCATCCCATGGATTGCGAACCGGCTTGCCTGCCTTGTCATAACCGAGAATATCAATCGTTCCGCCGGCGATCGCAATGGCGCCGACGCCTTTAGTCACGAGCAGAACTTTTCGCCCTCGCCGGGCAGCGACGATAGCGGCAAAAATGCCGGATAGTCCGCCGCCAATTACAATGACATCATTCTCTCTCATCTGGCGCCACCCCGTCTATATTTAATGCTGCGCTGTAGATTCCGCGCGTCAGTTCGGCTTCCCGTATCTGATGCCCCCATAATACAGGCCGGATACCATTCCATCGGGCTTCCAGAAACTCGTGCAACAGGTCCGCCGTCTTGTCGCCGGACGCCAGTCCCTTGTCAACCATCATCCCTACGCTGCGCAACCCGCAATAAGTTCCCTGGCAGGTTCCCATTCCCATGCGGGTACGGCGGCGGATATCGCTCATGGAAAAAACGGCGGGATCAGCGGCTACGGTTTCAACTTCCGCCAGAGTTACCAATTCACATTCACACACCAATTCTTTTTTATCCGGATCTTTTCGCATTCGGTCCACGGCATCCGCAAAGTCAGGCCCAAGGCGCGACGCCGCAAGTTTTACTCCAAACGCGGGAAAGAATTGTTTGGCGCTGCTCATCAGTTCAGGCGACGGGTCCTCAATGATCGGCTCTTCCGCCGTTCGGCAGGGCGTTTGAACCGACAATTTCGCACTCACAAAATCGGCCAGTTTTTCGGCCATAAGCCGGTAGGTCGTAAGTTTTCCGCCGACAATGCTGACGAACCCGTCCACCCCTTCCTTTGAATGGTCAAGAATCACAAAATTTCGGGATGCAGCCCGGCCCGTCGCACTGGGATCAGCGCTGTAAAGCGGCCGTGTTCCTGTATAAGCCCTGAGAATCCGGAAACGCGGCAATTCTTCAAAAAGAGCCTTGCCGGTTTCAATGAGTTCGAGGACTTCCTGCGTGGAAGGAATAAAATCATCAGGAGTACGGGCGGGCAACGAAGTCGTACCCAAAATAGTTACCGACCCGTGAGGTACAAAAATATCGCCATTGGCCGGAGGGCGAAGGCGGTTGATGATTCTGCCGGAAAGCCGGTGATTGAACGCGACCAGCGTGCCCCTGTCCGGAGTCACATGAATTGAAATTCCGGCAAACCCGGCGACTTGCCCCACCCAAGATCCAGCGGCATTCACGATCATTTCACAATGAATCAGCTCCGTACTGCCCGTTATGGTGTTGCGGGTCTTGACGCCTTCCACCCGGCCATTTTGCAGTTCAATGCCGATTACTTCGGTATAAGTGAGCACGCGTCCACCGTATTTTTTCGCGGACAGCACATTTTGGCGGCATAAGCGAAACCCGTCAATGGCAGCATCCGGTACTCGATATATGGCCTTCGCCCTTGAAGTGAGATGGGGTTCCAGCGAATGCGCTTCCGCCAGTGCAACTTGCGACACGGGAATCCCCGCCGCTTTGCACGCAGTCACCCAGTTCTGTTCATACGCCTCATCATCACCCGGCAACCGGACAAAAAAACCTTCCGTTTCTTCGACACAATGCCGACCAATTTTTCGCAAAATCGCATTCTCTTCCGCGCATTCTTTGGCCGCTGCAGAATCCTTTACCGCATAGCGTCCGCCGCTATGAAGCAGACCATGGAATCTGGAGCTTGTGCCAAAAGCCAGATCGCGTTGTTCAAGCAAAATCGCTTCAATTCCCCGCATCGACAAATCCCGTAGAATGCCGACGCCGGTAGCCCCGCCGCCGATAATGACTACCGTAGCTTTATCCATCTGTTTTTCCCTCCACTTCTTAACGAAAGCAAAAAAAATCCCGACCCGTATTTTGCATAACACAAAAAGCGCGTCAGGACTATCTCTTCATCTCTAATATTCCCACAATGTCATTTTACGCTGCCAAACCCAAATCGTCAAGCAAAATCAGAGGTTCCACAACTCCCGCTGGCTGGCGCTGACTGCACAAGCCCCATTGGCTATGGCCCGGTTCACGTCTTCCGCCGATCGTACCAAGCCACCGGCAAGAATCGGCACGTCCGTAGCGGCTTGCAGTTCAGCCAGAACACTGGCCGGTGTGGAAGCGGGCAACGC
>CAZSRN010000126.1:3030-6739 GCA_964609115.1 uncultured Veillonellaceae bacterium
GGTCGAAACCCTTTTAATATATGAATTCCGGTTCGCAAGGATTCGGAATCCAGCAAAAACATCCGCTGAATCACCCGCATCCCTTCCTGACTGGCCATTTTGCCAAGCTGAGGCTTTGTTGTGACCAATCCCTTAACACCCAGTTTAGCCAAAAATAAAATCCCGGCCCGATCACGTCCCACGCCATCCAGCAAATCCAAATGAATCAGCAGCAGCTTGCCGGCTGCCTCCGCCCGTTGCAGAATCTCCGGCAAGGTATTGATATCACCGAATAAAATAATCAGGCTGGGCGCATTGGGCAACTGTAGGGCGCAGGCAAAATCGGCCTCTGTGCGGCAGGCGGGAATGACATGACCGGCGCAAAGCCAGGGCATTTTTTTATTCATCCGGTTCAATCCATTCTGTTTTTATTTTTTGCGACGGCAAGATGGAAGGATTTCCATCTCTTCGCGATATTTCGCCACGGTTCTGCGTGATACAGCCACGCCCTGCTTGGCGAGCAGTTCGGTCAAGGCCTGATCACTGAGCGGACGGGTGGAGTCTTCCGCCGCCACCAAGTCCCGAATTTCCCGTTTTACCCTCGTAGCAGACATCGTACTGCCGTCGACTCCCGACACTCCGGCGGAAAAGAAGGAACGAAGGCTGAACAGTCCATACGCGGTTGCGACATATTTATTGGCAGTAGCCCGACTTACTGTTGATTCATGCACCCCAACCCGGTCTGCCACTTGTTTCATCGTCATCGGCAACAAATGCCGGGAACCGATTTCAAAAAAATCATACTGCAATTCAAGAATCGTCTGCATTACTTTTTGCAAAGTCTGCCGCCGTTGCTCGATACTGCGGATGAGCCACAGGGCACTGCCGATGCGTCCTTCAATAAATCGTCGGGCATCTCCGTCCGTATCCCGGGCCATTTTTTTGTAGTACGGGTTGACCCGCAAGCCAGGCACTTGGGTTTCATTGATCAAAATAATATATTCCCCATCAATTTTGCGAACCGTAATATCCGGCACCACATAACTGCAGGGGGTAGAAGCCGACACCTCAGATCCCGGTTTGGGATTGAGCGTCCGGATCAGTTGCATCGCTCGGCGCACTTCGTCCGGCGTAACGCCGATTTTTCCGGCAATCCAGGTGTACCGTCCGGAAGCTGCGGCCTCAAGATACTCGTCAATCAACCGCGCAACAAGCGGGTCCTCTACACCCCGTTGGCGCAGCTGAATCCGCAGACATTCCTGCAAGGTGCGCGCACCGACTCCGGCAGGATCAAATCCCTGAATCAACGTCAACAGGCTCTCGATCATCGGGATTGATAAGTTCAAGGCGGCGGCGGCATCTTCGACAGTCCCCGTAAAATAGCCATTATCGTCGATACAGCCGATTAGGTAACAGCCTGCGGATTTTTCCCGTTCCGTCAACGTCATAAAATCCAGTTGAAGTTCAAGATGTTCGTGCAATGACATCCCGCCGTCCGCAACATCACGGTTTTCGATCTCCGTGGTATCATTGCGGGAATATAGGCCTCGACTGCCCCCTTCGGAGAAGTACTCAGCCCAATCAAAATAATCCGGCGCAGGCGTCGGAACCGACGTCGGATCTGGTGTCATGGACAAAGCGGAATCTTTCTCCGGCAGTTCGACTTGATCCAGCACCGGGTTATCCAGTAACTCCTGCTGCACCAACTCGGCCAGATCCAATGCGGACAACTGGAGAATCGTGATGGCCTGGCAGAGTTGCGGAGTCATAACCAACTTCTGTGACAAATCCAAGTTCAATCCCATGTCCAGATGCATCGCGATCCTCCTTTCCGGAATTTCTTTCCCGCTTCTATCGAACTATTAAATGATTCGCCACAGGTTTGGTTTTTCCTCTTCCGCAGTTAGCTTTTCACAGCTTGGCGCTGCAAGCCGATCTGCACGGCAATAGCGCATTCCAGACGTTTTTTTTGCAATTCGCACCCCAAATGGTATGGAGTTTTAATCGTTCCATTATAAGCGTGCGCATTCGCGTGGCACCCCCCGCTGCAATAGAAGCGGGCCCAACAGGCGCGGCACTCCTCCTTGGTCAAAACATGAGCCTGGCGAAATTCGTCGCACAGTTCCCGACGATCGATCCCATCAAAAATAGTGCCGACCTTAAAATCATCTCGCCCGACGAATTGATGGCATGGATACAAATCGCCTGTCGGCGTTACTGCGAAATACTCATGTCCGGCGCCACAGCCGCTGAGACGCTTGACCAGACAGGGGCCATGATGCAGATCCACATTGAAGTGAAAAAATTCAAAACCGCGCCCTTCGACTTTTCGCTTGAGATATTCCGCCGCCAGCAAATCATATTGGCGGTACAATTCAGGCAGATGTTCTTCCGTCAGCCCATAAGGTTCCCCCTTGCCGACAACCGGTTCGACCGACAGCCGACGAAACCCCTGATCCGCCAGATCGATTACATCCGCTGCAAAATCAAGATTATACGCCGTATAGGTTCCCCGAGCAAAATAATTCTCGCCATGCCGCGATTCCACTACTTCATGCATTTTAGCGACTACGTGGTCATACGTTCCCGAGCCGTCGACAAAAGGCCGCATGCGGTCATGCACTTCACGCCGACCGTCAATGCTGAGAATCAGCTGGATATTTTCCCGGTTCAAAAAGTCGAGAATATTTTCATCCAACAAAATCGTATTAGTCGTCAATGTCAGATTGAAGTGTTTTCCTGTTTCGGCCTCCCGCTTGCGAATATGCGCCACGGCGGCCCGTACAGTCTCCATATTCAACAATGGCTCCCCGCCAAAAAAATCAATTTCGGCATTTTTTCGGGCGCCGCCATTCTCAATCAAAAAATCAACGGCCCGGCAGGCAACTTCCGGCGTCATCAGGCCCCGGTCATGTCCGAACGCCCCGGTTCCCGCAAAACAATAGCCGCATCGCAAATTGCAGTCATGCGCGATATGCAGGCACAGCGACTTGACAATCGGTTTCGCCGCAAATACCGGCGGGATTTCCGCCGATGGACTGAACAGCGTTTTGGCAGCAATCAGTTCATGCAATTCCAATAATGCTTCCTGTACCGCCTCTTTGCCGAATTTCGGCGTAAAGGCATCCAGTACGGCTGCATCATTCATCCCATCAAACAGGTCCATGATTTGATAGGTCATTTCATCTATGCTATGGACTGCCCCACTGTTGACATCCAATAATACATATTCCCCATTGACCTCAAACTTGTGAATACTCATCAAAAAACCACCCATCATAAAGCAAGCCCCCGGCGGCTTATCGCCAGGGGCTTCTCAAATTGGTCCGTCAAAAAACTGCGATTATTTCTGGCAACCCTGGTTGCTCACCGTACAGGACGTTTTGCAAGCCGACTGGCATGAAGTCTGGCATTCGCCGCAGCCGCCGGTCTTCGCCGTTTTGGCCAACGGAGCGTCATTTACTGTCTGAATGTGCTTTCCCATCTGAATCTTCCCTCCCGGTTCTTCATTTTATATTATTTTATCGCTTTTTGAGATGTCAGGCAAGAGCCCTACTGGGCAGGAACGATCATCAATCTTACAGGCAGGTTGGAAGCACCGGGCGGTGATAGAGTCACCCATAACATTTCTCCCGCCGAAAACTCCGCGATCAGTTCAAAATCGGCCAGCGTATCCATCCCAAATGCCGGCGCTTTTGATGGGGTTCCTATCACCTTGTGTTCCGTCTTG
>CAZSRN010000127.1:0-3182 GCA_964609115.1 uncultured Veillonellaceae bacterium
CCTCGGCGGAGTAGTATCGACTTCAATCGATAGCGATACATTGCTGGCGCTTTATAATGAAAACTCGGCGGACATCTATGCCAGTACGGATACGCAGGAGATTACATATAACACTGGTTACAGCAGCAGCACCGCCGTCAATGTCGAAGGGCAGAGCGTGACGGGAACAGGGACGGGGAGTTTGTTTGATACGATTGACAAGCTGCTGATGGGGCTGGATGGAGAAACCAGCTATCAGTCGGTAACAACTCAGGTAAACACGGTAAGCAGCGGCTCTTCGGATCCGGCTACAATCAATGGCGCCATTGCGGCTGACTTTTCCACTACCGGCGGACTTGCGTCAACGGGAAGCTTTACGTTGACTGTCGATGGGACCGATTATACAGTCAATCTATCGTCGACGGTAACGGATGTGGCTTCCCTGCAAGACGCCATCGACACAGCAGTAGGCGCCGATGTGGTTACGGTGGCTCTCAATAGCAGCGGCAGCCTGACATTTAGCGCCAATGACGCGGATACCTTGTCGATTACTGCTTCAGGAGCTACCATGTCCAATCTTGGACTCGATGTTACCACTACCGAATTTTCTCTTGACGGATTGCTGGATGAGATTGATGCAAACCTAGCGACGATATCAACGGCGACTTCGGATTTGGGAGCGCGCATGAATTATGTGGAGACCTGCACATCTCGACTGGCCAGCGATTATACAACCTATACCGGCTTGCTCAGTGAAAATATAGATTCGGATATCTCGGTGGCAACAACGGAATACGCTACGGCTCAGACAATTTATGATGCGTCGCTTAGTGTTGGAGCTAAAGTCATAACCAAGTCATTGGTAGACTATTTAACCTGATATCGGAGGAGGCGTTGGACATGTCAAGCAGTATCACTACCTACACTACGAGTTCCGGTAGCACCGCCATATCCGGACTGTCTTCGGGGATCGACACAGCTTCGCTGGTCGATGAGCTCGTGGATGCGGAAAGTACAAAGCTGGATGACTTAAATCAACAATTGCAGTTGGCGGAATGGAAACAAGAAGCCTATCGGGAAGTGATTGATGAGATTTCGACCTTTGTAGATACCTATTTTTCCTCAACTTCTTCAAGTAGTCTGACTAAAGCAGCAAACTATCTTCAGTTTAGTTCTACCAGCAGTGATACTTCTGCAGTGACGGCATCCGCCGGGGTGGATGCGGAAACAGGTTCTCATACTATCGGAGTAACGCAGCTGGCTACAGCGGAGACGATAAGCAGCAGCTCCACTATATCTGCGGGAATTCAGGGCAGCAGCGCGGCTGATTTTACCGGCGCCGTAGGGGAAAGCTTTGTTCTTACAGTGGATGGAACGGAATATACTGTTTCGATTGATTCTTCCATAACGGATGTCGATACATTGCAGGATGCTGTGGATACAGCAGTTGGAGAAGGCAAAGTAACAGTGGGAACTACGACGGTTGATAGTGTCAGCGTTTTGACTTTCAGCGCTACCACCGATAGCGGAGTTACCTCCATTTCGATTGCCGACAGCGATACGGACGGGGCTTTGACGAATTTAGGTTTTGCGTCCACGGATGTAACATCAAACAGAATAAGCGAAGATTCTACGTTGTCGGAGATTTCAGCGCAGTTGGATACGGCGATGACGTTCGTCGCAAATGCGACGAGTGGAGATAATGAAGTTACTTTTTCCATCAATGGTACATCGTTCACATTTGCTGAAGATGAAACGTTGGGCGATGTAATCGATGAAATTAATGCTTCGGATTGCGGCGCTACGATCAAATATGATGAACTGACGGACATGCTGGTATTGACGGCGGATGACACAGGCGCCGGGACGATGCTGAGTGTAAGCGATACGAGCGGTACCTTCATTAGTAGTTTACTGGGGGGGACAGCTGTTGAAGGCAAGGATGCCGTCATAACTTATGACGGGACGACAATTACGCGCAGTTCCAATTCCATTGAACTGGATGGCGTTACCTATACCATTGCCGACGAAACGACTGAAGACGTTTCAGTGGATGTAGAACTGGATTCGGATGCGATTTATGATTTGGTTGCCAACTTTGTCGACGCGTATAATACATTGATCGAATCGATCAATGATAAATTGGATGAAGAGTATGACAGCGATTATCCGCCACTGACCGAAGATGAAGAAGCGGAAATGACGGAAACGGAAATCGAAAATTGGAATGAAAAAGCAAAGACCGGGTTGCTTGAAGATGATGAGCTGTTGACCGAGATGCTTAGTGAATTACGGGTTGCGTTGATGGATTCGGTATCAGGGTCTTCCCTGTCGCTGACGGCAATAGGTATTACTACAGGAACCTATGATGAAAAAGGCCAATTGGAAATTGACGAAGATGCCTTGCTGGCAGCGATAGAAGAGGACCCAACGGGTGTAGCGGATCTGTTTTCACAGAAATCCACAACCTATTCCAATAATTCTGCAGTTCGCACCATGACTTCCTCTGAAAGGTCGGTCAAATATGATGAAGAAGGACTTGCTCAGCGGTTTGCCGACATTTTATCCGATTATGTGTCCACATCTACTGATTCTGCGGGGAACAAAGGACTTATGCTGGAAGCAGTCGGTATGGAGAGCGACGGCAGCAGCACGGAAAACGCATTGACGGAAAAAATTGAGGATTACGAAGAGCGAATCGAAAAAGAAGAAGAGCGGTTGGAAACGTTACGGGAACGTTGGGAAACCAAGTTTTCCGCCATGGAAGCGGCAATTGCCGAGATGAACTCACAAAGCGCCTATATTGACTCTTTGATGGGAACGGATGAATAGAAAATTATGACGCAAGAAAAATACGTTGAGATTTTGGGCCAAAAACTGAAACTAATGGAACAAATTGCTGATAATACGAAACGACAGGTGCGATTCCTGAAAAACGAACACCGGTCCTTGCGGGGACTCATGCGGTTGTTGCAGGTGAGGGGGAAATTGTTGCAACAATTGGATGCGTTGCAGCAAAAAGCGGCAGAGGGGGTGGAATGGCAAAACTGCTTGCCGGCAAAGGAGTTGGAAAAGACTATTCAATGCTGTCGGGAGAAAATTGCTTTTCTTCATACCCAGGCAATCCAAACGGCTACAGAAGAGAAAAACAGAGTAGCCTCTCATCTGAACGGAAACCGGGTTACCCAGACGATCCGCAATGT
>CAZSRN010000127.1:3192-6716 GCA_964609115.1 uncultured Veillonellaceae bacterium
CGTTGGTATCAAGGAATGTCCCGGGGGTTTAATCGATCCGTATGACAAACTTAAAAAGCGGTTGCTCTCCGCCTTGGCGGAGAGCAACCGCTTTTTAATTAAGTGAGAAACAATCAGGGAGCGGGGGGAGCTTGATGATCGGGTGCAGGGCCGCCGGGGGCTCCAGGCCCTCCAGGACCATGAGGCGGACGCATTTCCTGAGCTACTGCGCGGGCTTGTGCTTGCGATAAACCGGCGCCTTCCATCAAGTCCTTAACCAGATCGGGCCGTTTTTTACATCGCTGCAAGCATTGCTGCTGCATGTAAGCATCACGCTCTTCGGTTGTCATTCCTTTCATTTTTTCCCATTCCGCTTTACGTTCGGTATCTTTTTGCTGGAAAAACAACATGACGCGATGAGCTTGCTCGGACTCCAGAACTTTTTTCTCAACCAGTTTGTCCAGGCCGGCTCGCAGACGTTTGACATGATCATCGTGCCCCGGTTTGCCCGCCTGCATGGTATCAGGTCCGGGAGGCGGACCTCCTTGCGTTTCTTCTGCGGCGACAACGGCAGTCAATGATAATACAAGGCTGCCGAGAATCAGCCCGCTCATAAGTCTTTTTTTCCAAGTGTTTTTCATTATACAATCTCCCTTCCTATGAATTTTTGAACTCATCTTTAGTATGAGGGAGAATTGTTACAGTCATATTACAAAATGATGTAGAATTTATTTCAGTTTGCGAAATCAATATCAAACCAGAAACTGACACCCGTCTCTATATTTTCGACGCCATAACGATTGCCGTGCAATTCCTGAAGAGCCCGAACAATAGACAGGCCCAGGCCGTGACCGCCGCGCTCGCGAGTTCGAGACACATCAACCTTGTAAAAACTAGTCCAGATTTTAGGCAGGCTTTCTTCCGGTATAGGCTGGCCTGAGTTGAAAACAGAGACCCGAACGTGTTCGGCATCCCCGGCTTTATCGGCAGATAGGACAATAAGTTTATCTTCATTGGCATGGTCGATTGCATTATTCAGGTAGTTGGACAAGATCTGTTCGATACGTAAGCGATCGCCATGAACGATAAATTCAGACTGACTTTGCAGTTTTAACGCAATGGATTTTTCCTGTAGAATAGGCTGATATTTTTGGATCAAACTATCCAGTAAAACGGAAAGGTTAAATGTCTCTGGATTGAGCTGAAAAAATCCGGACTCGATCTGTGACAGATTGAGTAGGTCGTGAACCAAACGGTTCATTTTTTCAGCTTCATCCATGATGACCGAACAGTAATAATCCTTGTCCGCTTGTTCCTGCACTACGTTTTCCCGTAAGCCTTCCGCATAGCCGAGAATGAGGGACAAAGGCGTTTTTAATTCATGAGAGACATTGGATACAAACTCTTTGCGCATTTTGTCCAATTTACGTTCTTTTTCCACGTCCGCCAGCAATTGCTGGTTTTTTTGATGCAGTTCAGATATAGCGGAGTCCAATTGGTCAGACATATGATTGATGCTTTTTCCCAGTTCGCCGATTTCGTCGCCGCGTTCAATGGAGGCTTTTTGTGAAAAATCAAGCAACGCCATGCTTTGGGCAATGCGGTTAAGGGTTTGAATCGGGCGAGTGAATTGCTTGGCAAAAAAGAAAGCCCACGTACATCCAAGCAGAATGGACAGCAATCCGGTGAACACCATAAATTGGGCAGCTACGGCGGCGCTCTCGGAAATCGGTGACAGAGCTTGGCGTATATGCAAGGTATCATTGTTGTTTAAGCGGCGATCAATGACCATGAAGTCGATTTTGATATCCGCATCCCGCTGCATTTCCAATGAGGTCTTATTGTCGATAACTTTCCTGCTTTGCGTAATATGAGGCGGCGGCGGGGGGAAGTGGAACGAAGCGGGACCGTTTCCGGCTGCGCCTTGATGAATAAAGGGACCGAAGGAAGTGTATTTCGTTTGTCCGTTGCGGTCAGTGATGACAATGCTGGCGCCGAGCGCACTGGCTATGCGCTTTAGTTCCGTCGCAATGTCGGCGGGATTTCCCCGGTAGGCGGCATCAATGGCGGCGCCGGAAGCAATCAGCGTATCTTCCTTTTGCCACATATAGAACTTTTCCAGTCCAAGCCGGGTCAAAAGCAGGGACAATAACACGAAAAACAACAGCAAACCGCTTAGCGTCAAAAAAAGTCGGGTTCGAATAGAGGGTTTCATTTTTCTACCTCGAATCGGTATCCATACCCCCGAATGGTTTGCACCAGGGAACTTTTTTCGCCAAGCTTGGTTCGCAGCCGATTAATATGGGTATCAACGGTTCGCAGGTCGCCAAAATAATCATAATTCCAGACTTGATTCAGAATCTGCTCACGGCTCAGCGCTTTTCCTTTGTTTTCAATTAAAAAGGCAAGCAACTCATATTCTTTCGGACTTAAGTCCAAAGGCTGCGAATCTATGAAGACTTGACGTGAAGCAGTGTCAATCGTTAAGCCGTTGTCGATGATCGGCTTTTCGTTTTCCAGACGTCGCAGCAGTGCATTGACCCTTGCCGTCAATATTTTGGGACTGAACGGCTTGGTGACATATTCGTCCGCGCCCAGCTCAAAAGCAAATAATTGGTCGACTTCTTCGGCCCGGGCTGTAAGCATAATCACAGGGATGGAACTCTTTTTGCGGATTTCCCGGCATACGCTGAGACCATCCTGCTCAGGCATCATGACATCGAGAATGACCAGATCGACAGTTTCGTTTTCCAATAAAACCAGAGCGGCCCGCCCCGTGTCTGCTTCCAGTACTGCATATCCTTCACGCAGCAGAAAGTCTGCAACCAGCTTGCGAATTCGCAGCTCATCGTCGGCAATCAATATTGTTTTGGTTGTCATGGGTGCACCTCAATTCACAAACATAAAATCCAACTTTAGCATAAAGAGCTTTGTAAGGGAAGTCAATCCAAAATATGTGAAATGATGTGTAAAATGATAATTTTTAACCGGCGTATAAAAAACTGTAACAAAGTTGTAACAATTCAAAGGCATACTTAAGATAAAAGAAGCTCGACAGATATATAATGGATGTGAACAACGCAATCAGAACAATTGAAAGATGGGCGGGGGATTGAAAATGACTACGATGTGGCAAAAGTTGATGAAACATAAATTTACAGTTGTTCTGGCGCTGGTGCTCCTGGCGGGCGGAGTTGGCGGGAGCTTTTATTACATGAAAACCCAAAGCAAGCCAGTCAATCAGGACGTAACGGTTGCTGCCGGACGGGGCGATATTTCGGCGACGGTTTCCGCAACCGGCACGATTTCTGCGGTGAACACCGTCGAGATCAGCTCCCGGGTGACGGGGCTGATTACGGAAATGAGGGTGCTGGAAAACGATGTTGTAAAAGCGGGACAAATATTGCTGGTTCTGGATGATACCACATTGCAGACCCAAGTTGCCCAATTTAAGGCACAGCTGGACAATTATGAAACAATTTATGAACGCAGCCTGCGTCTGACAAAAGCTGGAGGCCAGTCCGTGCAACAACTGGATACGGATC
>CAZSRN010000128.1:0-6701 GCA_964609115.1 uncultured Veillonellaceae bacterium
AGTATTTCCGGCTACCATATGCAGGAAGCGGGCGCCACGGCCGATATCGAACTCGGCTACACGCTGGCCGACGGACTGGAGTACTTGCGTACCGGTACGGAGCACGGCCTGCAGATTGACCAGTTCGCTCCCCGGTTGTCGTTCTTCTGGGCCATCGGGAAGAACTACTTCATGGAAGTGGCGAAAATGCGGGCCGCCCGGATGATTTGGGCCAAGATCGTCAATTCCTTCGGACCGAAGAAGACAAAGTCGATGTCGCTGCGCACCCACTCGCAGACTTCCGGCTGGAGCCTGACGGAACAAGATCCGTTCAACAATATCACCCGGACCTGCGTCGAAGCCATGGCGGCGGCGCTGGGTCACACACAGTCATTGCATACCAACGCGCTGGATGAAGCGATCGCTTTGCCGACCGACTTTTCCGCCCGTATTGCGCGTAATACGCAGCTCTACATTCAGGATGAAACCAAGGTATGCAAAGTCATCGATCCCTGGGGCGGTTCCTACTATGTGGAAGCCCTGACCAACCAGCTGATCCGAAGCGCCTGGGCGCATATACAGGAAGTCGAAGCGCTGGGCGGTATGTCCAAGGCTATCGATACCGGATTGCCGAAAATGAGAATCGAAGAAGCTTCCGCCCGTCGGCAGGCTCATATCGATTCCGGCGCCGAAAAAATCGTCGGCGTGAACGACTACCGGCTGGAAAAAGAAGATCCGCTGGATATTCTCGAAGTCGACAATACCGCCGTGCGACTGTCGCAAATCGAACGACTTCGAAAATTGCGCGCGAACCGAAACCAAGAGGATGTTGAACACTGGTTGAATGCCATCACTCATTCCATGGAAACCGGCGAAGGCAACTTGTTGGAACTGGCGGTAAACGCAGCGCGGGCCCGCGCCAGCAAGGGCGAGATCTCCGATGCGGTGGAAAAAGTCTGCGGACGTCATAAAGCGATCATTCGCTCTATTTCCGGCGTTTACAGCAGTGAATTCGCAGATGAAGACGTCATCAAAGAAGTGCGGGACTTGGCGAATGAGTTCGAAAAACACGAAGGTCGCCGGCCTCGCATCATGATCGCGAAAATGGGCCAGGATGGCCATGATCGCGGAGCTAAGGTCATCGCGACCGCTTTCGCGGATATGGGATACGACGTTGATATCGGTCCTTTATTCCAGACACCGGAAGAAGCGGCACAGGATGCTGTGGACAACGATGTGCATATTGTCGGGATGAGTTCACTTGCTGCCGGTCATAAAACGTTGATGCCGCAGTTGATTGAAGAGCTGAAAAAGCGCGGTCGTGAAGATATCATGGTCGTGATCGGCGGAGTTATTCCGGCGCAAGATTACGCGTTCCTCAAAGAACACGGCGCAGCGGCAATTTTTGGACCTGGCACCATCATTCCGGTTTGCGCCAAGAAAGTGCTTGAAGAATTGACCAAGCGACTCGCGGAGTAATGATATGACTGAAATTTACAAGCCGGAATGGGCGCCGAAAGATGACGACGAAAAATTTGCGTGCCGGGTAATGTGCGGCGTCAATGGCGGCCATGATGGAATGCCGAATAGCCGGACTGAGCCGATACAAAATACGGCTCCAGTAATCAAAAGGCGTAAATTGACGGTGGAGGATTATGTTGCGGGCGTGCTCGGCGGCGACCGCATGATTCTTTCCCGGGCGATTACGCTGGTCGAAAGTAATGCAGCGGCTCATTTTGAAGTGGCGCAACAAGTCATTCAAAAGCTCTTGCCTTACACTGGAAAATCGGCTCGGGTGGGTATTACCGGTTTTCCTGGTGCTGGTAAAAGTACATTCATTGAAGCGATGGGAACCTATTTGTGTCAAAGTGGCCATCGGGTAGCAGTGCTGGCGGTTGATCCGTCCAGCACTGTCACCAAAGGCAGTATCCTCGGTGATAAAACCCGTATGGAACAACTGTCGCGCGAAAAAAATGCGTTCATCCGGCCCTCCCCGTCAGGTGGAACCTTGGGCGGATTGACGCGAAAAAGCCGGGAAACCTTGCTTTTATGCGAGGCGGCCGGTTATGACACAATCCTGGTAGAAACCGTAGGGGTCGGTCAAAGTGAAACGACCGTACGCTCCATGGTCGATTTTTTCTTACTTGTCGTCATTACCGGAGCCGGCGATGAGTTGCAGGGCATGAAAAAAGGTGTGATGGAACTTGCCGACGCCATTGTGGTCAACAAAGCCGATGGGGACAACCGGCGCAAAGCACTGGTTACTCGCGCCGAATATGAACGAATTTTATATTTTATCCGCCAGGCTACCGATCAATGGGAAACGAAAGCGTTTGCCTGTTCGGCGATGACTGGCGACGGGATCAAAGAGTTATGGAACGATGTGATCATGAAATTCATGACACAAGGCGAGGCCAACGGAGTATTGGGCGAACGACGCAAGCAGCAGACCCTTTCCTGGGTGTACGCCATGGTTGAAGAACATCTGCACAATTTGTTCTATCGTGCGCCGGAAATCATTTCCTGCCGCCAAGCGCTGGAGAACGATGTGATTGGCGGACGATTGTCGGCGACGATGGCGGTGCAACGGTATATCGCTGAATTTGCCAAGGTTCGTTCCCGGAACCTTGCAGGAGCATCACCGTTTGAAATCAATTAATGTGGAGGTTCGTGGGCGATGACTGAGAAAAATGTTTTGACTGGGCTCATTGAACTGATTGAAAAGCGTTACAAGCTGACAGTCGTTGGTTCACAATACGTCAAAGTGGATGACAAGTATGACATCTATAATTTGATGCTGGAAGTGAAGCTGTCTGAAGAAATGACGGCCAAATTTCAAGAAAAATATGGAGCGAAGAACGCTGCAATGCATGTGTCCTGGAGCTGGTATCAGGACAAGATCAGATTCCATGCGGAAGTAGGCAACAATATTTTGCTTTTGCTGGACACGGTGAAATAGGGTGAGACAAGTAGAAAAATGAGGAGTGGTTTGTATGTTGTTGCATAGAGATATGCCAAATGATAAACCCGTGGAAGAATTGGCTGTAATGGTTTCGCCGACGCTGCATATGGAGAAATTTTCCCCGTTGTCGGAACGACTTTCCGGTAATCAGCAAGAATTATTGGATGGTATGAAAAAACTGGAACAACTGCTGGGAAAAGCTGACTTCGCAAAGTACGTTGAGACATTGATTGCAATACGCCTACAGGCCGAATCGTTGATGATCATTACGGACAGGGAATTGCATCGATCACTGTTGGAACGCAGCTTTAAACCGCAAATTAAAAAAGCGTTTGGGGTATCGCATCTTCAGATTGTCAGCCAGGCTTAACGGAAACAACTGAATACTCAAATCATGCTGCAGCAGGAGTGCAGTCAATATAACGATTGGCCCAGCGGGGAAGGCCGGAAATTGTGGAAGCGCTCACCGATGATTTGGCCCGTAATACTTGGGAATTTTTCGTAATACGAAAAAAAACGGGGAAGTGTTCAAGCGCTGCAGCGTGCATTTCCCCAATCCCAAGTAAATGAAATAGAGCATGCGTTATGCATTTTGATAGGAAAGGGAAATTTGGTTTGAAGAAAATTGCTTTTTACGGCAAGGGTGGAATTGGAAAATCAACCACAGCCGCCAATGTTTCCGCCGCATTGGCCGAGAAAGGGTACCCCGTTTGCCAAATCGGCTGCGATCCCAAGAATGACTCTACCCGGCTTTTACTTGGCCGGGTATGTTTGCATACAGTCCTGGATATGGTTCGGGCGCAAGGGGACGATGTTGCAGCCGATCAAATCGTACATACAGGTTTTGGCGGAGTGCAATGCATCGAAGCAGGCGGGCCGGAACCGGGAGTCGGTTGCGCCGGACGAGGAATCATTGTCGCGCTGGAAAAATTAAAAGCGCTGCAGGTCATTACCGAAGAGAAAGTGGTGCTCTACGATGTGCTGGGAGACGTGGTGTGCGGCGGGTTTGCCGTGCCGATCCGGGAAGGTTATGCCACCGATATCTACATCGTATCATCCGGCGAACTGATGTCACTGTATGCTGCCAACAACATAGCCAAAGGAGTGGCCCGTTTCGCGGGTCGTGGCAAGGTTCGCATCGGCGGGATTATCGGCAACAGTCGCAATATTGACAACGAGCGGGAATTGTTGACTGAATTCGCGACGAGATTGAACACTCGCCTTGTTGCTTTCATTCCACGTGATAAAGTCGTCAATCAGGCGGAAATTCACAAACAAACGGTGATCGAGTGGAAGCCCGAAGCTGATCAGGCTCAGGTCTATCGCCGGTTAGCCGGATTCATCATGGAAAATGAGGCGCTAAGCGTCCCGACACCATTGGGTTTTGAAGAGTTGGAAAAGTTGGTGCTGGATTATGGTATCGAGTAGACGGGGAATACGTTTGCGCAACAAAAGCCACAGCTGCAGCATGTCAGGCGTCTGGCGCGCTGTTGCGCACAACGAAGGGGCGGCGGTGATCTTCCACAGTCCCCGGGCCTGCGCCCACGTCACTCATGATATGGATTTGGGAATTCAATACCGCGCGATGGGACGCGACTATTTTACTCCGGGACAGTACACGGCTCCATTGGTATGCAGCGGATTGCGGGAAGAACATTCCATCTTCGGCGGCAGTGATCAGCTGCGCCGGTGTATCGGCTTCGTGGTGCAAAAGTATCATCCCCAATATGTGGTGATCACCAATTCCTGTGTAGCGGGAGTGATCGGCGACGACACCGACGCGGTTGCCCAACAGGCTGAAGCAGAGTGGCAACTGCCGATCCTCTCGGTTCCCTGCCACAGTTTTTTGGATGGCGATTTTCATGCAGGATTTTATTATGCGGCAAAAATGTTGGCCGAACGGTTTATGTCGCCGCAGCCGCACAAGCCGGACCGGGTGGCTTTTCTGGGGGAACGAGGGGGAGCTAATACACGGGACATGCTTGCAATGAAAGAATTAATGCACTATTTCGGGTTCATAGATTCATATTTATTTCCTGCGTATGCTTCCGTCAGTGAAATGCAGCAGATACCTTCCGCCGGAGTAAATGTCTTGATCGGCGGGACGCCTCAGGCCCGGCCATGGGCCGGTAAGCTGGCAGGAGATCTGAAGGATATGTTCGGCACTCCATGGCTGGATGAAGAGTCTCCCATTTGCTGGATCCGAACGAGAAAGTGGCTGCACTCCATGGGAGAGAAATTGGGAAAAGCTGCAGCAGCACGAGAAGCTATAAACGCACAGACGCTTGAACTTAACGCGAAACTCCGTGACTTGGCGCTCCGATTGCACGGAAAAAGAATTGCTTTTTGCATTGGACGTTCACTATTGTTGTTTGAGCCATCCTGGGTATTTGAACTTATTGAACTCTCCGGAGTTTATTTGAGCGGAGTGGTGCTGCTGGAAGATTCTTTGACGGGAAGCCAACAGGTGTCATTGCGTGAGCAACTGAGTCATCAAACGATTGCGCCTGTCGTGGGGTCGTCTGAAGCTTCGGAGTTGCTGGATTCTGTCGATTTTATTCTGACTACGCACGAGTTGAGTGAAGTAGCCAAAGCTCAGTTGTTTTTGCCCATGCAACCGCTCATTGGGATGCGGGGAGTCATTTATTTACTGCGTCTAATGGCCAGACTTGCACAACGTCAGGGTAGCAGGGGGGGCATTATTTATGGGTAGTTCGGAATGGGATAATGCTTGTACGCAAGTCGGTGCTTGCGCACTAACGGGAGCTACAGCATTTTTTGCGGGAATTGAAGATGCGGTGGTCGTAGTGAACGGTCCTCTTTGGTGTTCGTTTTATGCTCGCCGTTATTTGGACAGGCAATGCCCCACGCTTGGCAAACGTTTTTTTTGTTCACAGGCTGATAATGAGGCGGTAGTGTACGGAACGGAGAACTGTTTGCTGGAGACGTTGGCAACTGTCAAGGAGAAGTGCGCTCCATCCGTGTTGCTCATTATCAACAACTGCTCCGTTGGACTGATTGGTGATGATTTGGCAGGAATAGCGCGGCAGGCGGAACTGGGTTGCCCGGTAATATGTATGGACGGCGGCGGACTTTCCGGCAATTTTTGGGAAGGCTATCGCGCAGCGGCCCAAAAGTACTTTGAAACAGTGGAACTGCAGCCGCGCACAACGGTGGAACCGTGGACGGTCAATTTGTTGGGCCTTTCCATCGGGTACTTCAATGCCGCGAATGACGTACAGGAATTGAAACGCATGTTGGGTATGGCAGGATACCGGGTGAAGGCTTGCCCCGGGTTGGGTTCTACTGTTAACGCTGTGGCATCCATGAGCCGATCCGAGCTTAATGTCGTCGTACACGAAGAATTGGGCGGCGAGTTGGCGCGTCAACTAGAGAAGAAATACAATATGCCCTTTGTATCCATACTGCCCCCTTATGGACATGAACAAAGCCTGCTCTGGGTAAAAACAGTGGGAACCCATATTCAATCAAATTCACGGGTATCGCTGAATTTGCTGCAGAAGGAAATGAATTGCAGACAGCGGGAGATTGGTACGGCAGTAAATGATATGGAAAGGATATGGGGCGGGCTGTGGTTTGAAAATGCCGTCGTTGCGGCGCCTGGATCTGTGGCGATGGGAATGGCGCGAGCCTTGCGCACGGAATGGGCCGATATCGGAACGTTGACGGTGGTTGCGCACGACGGATTACAGACATTGAACCTGCCGCCATACGTTGAGTCCATACAGGATGGACTTGC
>CAZSRN010000129.1:0-6648 GCA_964609115.1 uncultured Veillonellaceae bacterium
AGTTGGAAATGTATTCGCATGATGAGGAAACCGATCCGCGCTATCAACATATGCCTGAAGTGGTGGTGTTTCCGGATAATGCGGAACAGATAGCGGATATCTTGAGAATGGCCAATCGTGAACTGATTCCGGTAGTGGCTCGCGGTGGCGGGACCGGACTGGCAGCCGCGGCAGTGCCCTTGTTCGGCGGAATTGTGGTCAGTACCGAGCATATGAGCCAGGTTCTGGAAATCAATGAAGAAGCGATGTATATGGTTGTACAGCCGGGCGTAAGGACGGATGATGTTCAGAAGGCAGCGAAAGAAAAAGGGCTGTTTTATGCCGGCGATCCCTGCAGCGGAGACAGTTGCGTTATCGGCGGCAATGTGGCGACGAACGCCGGTGGCAATCGAGCCATCAAATATGGTACTACGCGTAATCAAGTGTATGGATTCCAAGTGGTAACCCCGCTTGGGAAAATTGTTCGGCTTGGCGGACGGCTGGAGAAATCAACGACCGGTTATTCACTGGACCATTTGGTGATGGGAGCCGAAGGGACACTGGGCATTATTACGGAGATTACTTTGCGGCTGAAACCGATGCCGCATAATGTGATTGACTTGTTGGCGATTTTCCCGACAGTCGATCAGGCCATTGCAATCGTGACAAAAATAATCAAAGCGGGCATTACGCCGACGTGTGTGGAGTTTATGGACAATGCCACGGTCAGGAGTGTCGAGCACTTTCTGAAAGTGAAGCAGCCGCATAGTGATGTTGGCAACTACATCATCATCCAGGTGGAAGGACAAAGCGAAGAAGATTTGGAAGACAAGAGCGTATTACTGGATGATCTGTGTATGACCAACGGGGCGTTGGAAGTATTGGTAGCCGATCCGGCCAAGATTTGGCATGCACGAAAGAGTTTCCTGGAAGCAGCTCGAGAAGAAAGTTTGATTCAATCCAAAGAGGATATGGTGGTGCCGGTCAATCAGATTGCCAGTCTGATGCATGAAGCGGCAAAAATTAGTGAAAAATATGGCTTGGTTTCACGTATCGCAAGTCATGCCGGTGACGGCAATGTCCATTTCCATGTACTCAAGGGGACTTTGACTGATGATGAATGGGATAGCAAGTTAAAGGCGTTTCAGCAGGAAATCTACACACTCGTATACAAATTGGGCGGAAAACTATCCGGTGAGCATGGAATTGGATACAAGCGGCGGCATTTAATGGAAGAATATACAAATCCGGATGAACTGGATATGATGAGAGCGATTAAAAAAGCGTTGGATCCGAATATGATTCTTAATCCCGGCAAAATTTTTATTGCTGAATGACCTAATGCACTGGATAAATAAGACGGGACGGGTGAATTGCCATGCAAACTATTGTGAAACGTTCTGTTTGTCCTTTTGATTGCCCGGATGCCTGCGGTTTGCTGATTGAGGTGGCGGATGCCGCGATGATTGGCGTCCGCGGTGATCCGGAGCATCCTTACACTCGTGGGGTATTGTGTCCCAAAATGGCCCATTACGAACGAACGGTTCATTCTCCATTACGGCTGACCCGACCGTTGCTACGCACCGGTTGTAAGGGTTCCGGTGAATTTAAGGAAATTTCCTGGGATGAGGCTGTGGGACGGATTGCCGAACGATGGCGCGAAATTATCGGACAGCATGGCGGAGAGGCCATACTGCCCGCGTCTTATGCCGGAACAATGGGATTGTTGCAGCGCAACGCGGGGCATGCGCTGTTTTATAAGCTGGGAGCATCCCGGCTGGAACGGACACTTTGTTCTGCAGCCAAGGGGTATGGCTGGGAAGCTGTCATGGGTGGAACGCTACAGGCGCAACCGGATGAAGCGGCTCAAAGTGACTTGATCATCATTTGGGGTGCGCATACTGTGGCAACCAATATCCATTTTTTGCACCCTGTACGGGAAGCAAAACGTCATGGCGCCAAGGTATGGGTTATCGAAACTCATGAAACGCTCACAGCGCAAACGGTTGCCGACCATACATTGCTGATTCGGCCGGGAACGGATGGCCTACTGGCGTTGGGATTGATGCATGTACTGGTTCGAGACGGATTGATTGATCCACAGTTTTTGCAACGCCATGTGCAAGGATTTGATCAGCTGGCGGCGCAGGTATTGCCACGCTATACTCCGGAAAAGGTTGCGGCGCTTACCGGGATTTCCATAGAAAACATAATGGAATTGGCTCATGCATATGGTAAGGCTCAAGCGCCCTTTATTCGGCAAGGCAGTGGGCTGTACCGATATGGAAACGGAGCGATGACTGCCCGATTGATCACCTGCTTGCCGGCATTGGTAGGTGCTATGACCAAGCCGGGCGGAGGGACCTTGGGAGATTTGTCCACGGGTTCTGCTTTTAACATGGGTGTGATTACTAGAGAAGATTTTTTAAAAACACCGACGCGCTGGGTTAATATCAATCAGCTGGGTGACGCATTAAACAATCTTAACGATCCGCCCATCATGAGTCTATACGTTTATCAGTCCAACCCTGCTTCGGTTTATCCAGATCAGAACCGCATTTTGCAGGGACTCTCCCGGGAAGATTTGTTTACCGTTGTTCATGAGCGCTTTATGACGGATACGGCTCTTTATGCAGACATTGTTTTGCCGGCGACTTCATCCGTGGAACATGCGGATGCCTACAGATCCTACGGACACTATGGAGTACAATGCGCCAAAGCTTGCATTCCAAGGGTAGGCGAGGCAAAATCAAACTGGGAGACTTTTTGTTTGTTAGCGCAGGCAATGGGATTTGATGAACCTTTTTTTAAACAGACGGAAGAAGAATTGCTCGATGCATTGTTTGCCAACCCGGGAAGCTGGCTGGCCGGTGTTGATCAGGAAAAGCTGCGAAGCGGAGCGCCGGTCATGTTGCCCCTGCCGGCGGATTATAAGACGCAATTCCGGACTCCGTCCGGCAAGATTGAAATCATGAATGGAAAGGAAGAAAAACCTTTGCCGGATTGGTTTCCACCTCATGGAGGAGCTGGAGCTTTCCATTTGGTAACTGCGCCAAGCCTTTATAGTTTAAACTCTTCTTTCAATGAACAGCCGGAATTGGTGGCGAAAAAAGGGCCCATGGCTATTGGCATGAATTTGACGGATGCGGAGGCCAAAGGGTTTAGTGAAGGACAACGGGTTGTAGTGTGGAATGAGCAAGGGAAAGTATCTTTTATTGTAAAAATTACTGACAAAGTACCAACCGGAGTTTTAGTCGCCGACGGGGTGTCCTGGTTGAAAGATGCGCCGCAAAAACGGACGATTAATTCTCTGACATCGCAACGATTAACCGATTGCGCGCATGGTAGTACCTTTTATGATGTAAAAGTGGATGTGAGAGCCGAATAAAGCGAGTCTTGCAAAAAAATAACAGAAAGGCTGCAACCGGATGGTTGCAGCCTTTCTGTTATTTGCAATACGATTATTTTCGGTTGGCTTCAAAGAACTTCAGGGCTACATCCGGGAATAGCGCATAACTTAGGACATCTTCCACCGAAGCTTTGGGATATCCCTTTTCAGCCAGTTCTTTCGTCAGTTTTTCCATTTGCGGGGCAATATCATCGGCTGGCCGATGGGTAATCAGGGGTTCGCCCTGCAAAATCAAATCTGCGACTTCGGGATTGAGAGGCGCGGGCGTGCGGCCATATTTGCCGCGAGCCAAATCTTTTACCTCTCGGGGAACGACTTTATAACGGCCAAACATTACGTTAAACGCCGCCATTGATCCTGTAATCTGACTTGTTGGCGTTACAAGCGGAGGATACCCGAGATCTGCGCGCACTTTGGGCATTTCTTCCAACATTTCCGGATATTTATCGGCCATTCCCTGCTCTTTCAATTGGTTCAGAAAATTGGAGAGCATACCGCCGGGGATCTGGAAAGATAGAACTTTGGTGTCAATATCGATGGCGGTGTTGAGTTTGAAAGTTTCGGCAACATTCTTTTTGACAGTTCTGAAGTGATCGGCAATAGGAAAGAGAGTTTCCTTTTTTATGCCGGTATCTCGTTCCGTATTTTCGAGAGCTGCAACCAGTGCTTCCGTTGCCGGTTGGGAAGAGCCCATGGCAAATGGCGACAAGGCACAGTCAATAATATCAACACCGGCTTCAATAGCTTTTAGATAAGTCATTCCGGCCATGCCGCTTGTATAGTGGGAATGAATGTCAATGGGAACGTTAACCGCAGCTTTGAGCGCTTTCACCAAGTCGTACGCTACATAGGGAGCGAGCAGTCCGGCCATATCTTTGATACAGATGGAATCCGCACCCATGGAGACCAAGTCTTTGGCGACTTTTACAAAAGTGTCAATCGTATGGAAGGGACTGATTGTGTATACAAAGGCGCCTTGCACATGAGCTCCAGTCTCTTTGGCGACCCGCATCGAAACTTCCAGATTGCGGACATCGTTTAAAGCGTCAAAGATACGGACAATGCCAACACCATTGGATACTGCGCGTTTGACAAATTCCGTCACAACATCATCTGCATAGTGATTGTAGCCGAGGATGTTTTGTCCGCGCAGCAGCATTTGAATGGGAGTCTTTTTCACATGTTTTTTGATCGTTCGCAAACGTTCCCACGGATCTTCATTGAGAAAACGGAGAGTACTGTCAAACGTGGCTCCACCCCATGCTTCCAAAGAAAAGTAGCCAACATCGTCAAGTTTTTCCAGCATTTCGATCATGTCGGTGGTGCGCATCCGAGTGGCAGCCAGTGATTGATGACCATCTCGCAATACTGTTTCCATAATTTTAACTGGATTGTTACTCATGGAAATCCTCCTTATCATGCAATATATTTCTAATATAACCTAATTTTACATCATTTGTTTGGTTTTTGTATACATCGGGATAAAAGATGCGCCGCCGGACTTTCTGTCGGCAGTTTATCCGGAGAGAGCTCAATTCCGAGACGCGTGAGGAGTTGGTACACTTGGGGGTTTTCTACCGGCGTGAGCGCAACGGCGGCGTCTCCATAAAGATTGACGGCTGGAGCTGAAATTTCAGACGCTACGATGCGCCCCGGCCCTCCTACACAACCGCCGATACAGGCCATGCCCTCGACAAAATTATGTTCCAGAAGCCCCGCAGAGGCTTGATCCAGAACTTTTTGGCAGTTTGGAATGCCATGGACTTTTAATGCCTGCAGGTCGTTTACTCTAGCAGGAAGGATTTTGCTGAGTGTAGTGGCAACCGCTTCGCTGACTCCGCCCGTGCGGGCATAAATTCGTCCGGCGCGTGAGGCGGTTGGGTTTTCTTCATCCGGCAAGGTGGCGGGATCAATGCCGGTGGCTTCCAAAATAGCGGCCAGCTCTTGAAAAGTCAGAACAAAATCAATGGCGTCTTTTACATCCGGCAGTGTGGCTTCAGTCTTCTTGGCAATGCAGGGACCTATAAATACAACTTTTGCCTGTGGATCAAGAGTTTTGAGAACACGACCGGAAGCAATCATCGGCGAAACCGAGGGAGAAATATGTGAAGCAATGGTTGAGTAGCGGCCTTCAATCAATTTAATCCAAACCGGACAACAACAACTGGTAATAAAAAAATCACCGACATTTTTGACATGTTCATCGAACTCAAAAGCTTCTTTCATAGTGACAAGATCTGCATACAAAGCGGTTTCAACCATTTCGGCAAAGCCGAGACGCAATAACGCGGACCGTAATTTACCGGGGGTGACGTCCGGGCCGAACTGTCCGGCAAAGGCAGGCGCAACAGACGCATATACAGGGGCCTGTTGTTCCCGTAACAGAGAGATAAGAGGAACAAACTGAGATTTTTCAGCTAATCCGCCAAAAGAACAGTGTGGAAGACAATCACCTTCACCCAGGCATTTTGTGTGGTCAAGGGTTACTGAGCCTTGTGAATCTGTTGAAATGGCATGTAACGGGCAATCGGGGCCACAGCAGGCGCCTGCTTCAGGACAATGTTTGCAGGCTGTTGGATCATTGACGATGAAGGGGCCGTCCATCAAACCCATCAAGGCATCGGAATCGTCCAAACCTTCTACGGTGTCCAATTCATGAGGCGATAAGCCCATGGCAACGCGAATTTGGTTTGCAACCCGATGACGCGTAACCCGGTCACCAAATTCTTCGCAGACCAACTGGCAGATTTCTTCGCGGCGCGCTGCCAGAGTGCCGTTCCAAGCGGATCGAGCCACTTCATACAAAATGCGGGGTTTCAGTTCTAAAGTAGAAAGCTGCTGAACCATTGCAAACCTCCTGTTGGCTGTTTAGACAGGAAGAACCTGATGGCAAGCTGTCAGATGGCCAGCTCCATCGTCTGTCAGTATCGGAGCCTGTTCAGCGCAAAACGGATGAGCTTGGGAACAACGGGTACGGAAGCGACAGCCGGAAGGCGGATTGATGGGACTGGGGACTTCTCCCGGCATGATAATCCGTTCGCGAGTAGCTTCCAATATGGGGTCAGGCAACGGGATCGCTGAAAGTAACGCTTGTGTATAAGGATGCCGCGGTTCACTAAACAAAACGGAGCTTGAAGCAATTTCAACAATGGAGCCGAGATACATTACCGCAATTCTGTGGCTAATATGGCGGACCATGGAGAGATCATGCGCAATAAAAAGATAGGTGAGGCCGAGTTGACCCTGAAGATCCTGCAACA
>CAZSRN010000130.1:0-1541 GCA_964609115.1 uncultured Veillonellaceae bacterium
TGTCCGGTTTCATCAGCGATGCTTCCCGCGCCTCGACCGGGTTGATGCAATACGTCTTCACCGCTTCAAACCGGCTATCGGAAACATCGCCATACAGAACCAACAACTTCGCCGATGCGACTTGCGGACGATCCTTCTGCGTAATCAACTGAATGCATTGCGCCGCCCAATCCGCTCTCTGGTCATACTGTCCCGGCAGATACTCCATGGCAAAAATTCGGCCATCCGGTTCCACATCGATTTCTTCATCAAAAACCCGGTCAGCGGGCGGTTCGGAAAAAACCGTATCCCGGGCCAAAACATATTCGGCGTCCTCAAGTCCAGCCACATCATACCGATGGAGCAGCCGCAACTTCTTCAGTCCCGTCAACCCCACATTTTCGATCAAATCCTGCTGAAGTCCGTGCGCCTCCACATCAAACCCCGGTTTCTTTTCAACAAAAACTCTTCTTACCTGCGCCATGAGTACCACCTTTCGGTTTGGTTCCAACCCGTCAATTAAAATTGTTACTCCTATTATACTGACACAATGTGAAAAACTCCACCTTGGCCGCATTATTTTCAACGCAGCCGCATTATTTGTCGGAACGTTGCCTGCAGAGTATAGGGGCCTTGTGGTAAAATATAAATATGTTGCACAAAAATCGTTTTTGGCTGGAATTTATGTTATGGGTAGTCGTACTGATCTGGGCCGCCAACCAGACCATCGGCAAATTGGCTATGCTGGAAGTTTCGCCCAAGGTCTACACTACCCTGCGTTTTTTGCTGGCAACTCCCTTGATGCTGCTGATCCTGAAATGGAAGGAACGCAGACTTTCCTTTGAGCGCGCGGCTCTTCCCCGCCTCACTTTGATCGGCATGATCGGGGTCGCTTTCTATCAAACAATTTTTATCTCTTCCCTCAAATACACTTCGGTTACCAATCTAGCCCTGATGATCGGCATATCGCCGCTATTCACCGTATTGCTTGGCGCCGCCACCGGTCAGGAAAAGTTCCGGAAGGCTGTACTGGGCGGATGTCTGGTATCATTCTGCGGACTGGTATTGGTGCTTCGTTATGGCCCGGCGCAAACCGGCGCAACGTCATCAAGCCTATTGGGAGATGCGTTGGCGCTGACCGCCAGTTTTTTGTGGGGACTGTATCCAATCATTGTCATGCCGCTGCTCAAATCGCATTCCGGACTGTGGGTCACCGCCTGGTCGGCCGTGCCGGGAACTGTAGGCCTGCTTCTGGTCAGTGCGTCGGAACTGTGGGCCCTGCAATGGGAAAAAATCAGCGGAATCGCTTGGTTTGCCATCCTGTACGCAGCTGTTCCGGTTACGGTATTTTCTCTGCTCATCTGGTATTGGGGCATAGAGCGGATTGGCGCCAATCAGGTCATGGTCTATATGTACCTCGTACCGCCGTTCAGCATTCTCATTGCGTATTTTGCCATTAATGAACAGATCAATTTTCTGCAGTTGGTCGGAGGCGCAATCGCCATGCTTGGCCTATACTGGGTAAAACGGACCGCCAACAAGTCGGCGCACTCCTAGTATTG
>CAZSRN010000130.1:1641-6577 GCA_964609115.1 uncultured Veillonellaceae bacterium
TTATTATGCAGGCATTCGAATTTATTGTACACATTTTTAATGTGTTTCTTCATCTTGATAAATACTTAAGCTTAATTATTCAGGAATACGGCGTGTCGACTTATTTAATCCTGTTCGTGATTATTTTTGCCGAAACAGGATTTGTTGTCACCCCTTTTCTTCCCGGGGATTCCCTGCTGTTTGCCGCCGGTGCTTTTGCCGCGGTCGGGGCTCTGGATATTAAACTGTTGCTTGTCCTGTTGAGCCTCGCCGCCATGATCGGCGACTCGGTGAATTACACAACGGGAAAGTTTATCGGCAAAAAAATATATGAACAGGATACCGTTAAACTGATTAAAAAGGAACATTTGCTCAAAACCCGCCATTTTTATGAAAAGTACGGCGCCATGACCATAATTTTCGCCAGATTTATTCCCATCATCCGAACATTTGCCCCCTTTGTCGCCGGCATCGGTGAAATGCATTACGTTAAGTTCATGGCTTACAACGTATGCGGCGGACTGTTATGGGTCGTTCTTTTTACCCTTGGCGGTTATTTCTTCGGCAATTTGCCGTTTGTGAAAAATAATTTTTCACTCGTTATCTTCGCTGTGATTCTGATTTCAGTTCTGCCGGTGATTATCGGTTTCTTTAAGCAAAAATCCAATGTTGAGGAAAAGGCTTGATTCTGTTCTGCCTGCAGGAAATCGGCCCTCTTTATAACGAAAGGATCTTCGGCTCTTCCGAAGATCCTTTTTCTTTTGTCCTGTTAGCGCAGCTTTTTCAACTTTTCATCATACATATATTTGTCGCTCTGCCGAATAAACTCATTGATATCCTCCTGCGTTTTATCCAAGATTGCCACGCCGTAACTAAAATGAATTTCATATAAAACGTTGTCCCTGCCATTATACTGCCGAATCTTATCAAGCACCGCCTGCATGTATTGTTCAATCCGGTCTCTTTGCGTTTCTTCAAGCAAAACGATGAATTCATCCCCGCCGCTACGAATCGCTATTCCTTTTCCTTCGAATATTTCACGTAAAGCGTTGCCAAAATAACGCAAAACCTTATCGCCCTCATGATGCCCATAAGTATCATTGATATCCTTGAAATCATCCAAATCAATACTTATTGCGGATAAAGCCACGCTGTTTTTTCTGTGCACATTGGCAAGATATTCTTCCAGCATCAGCCGATTCGCCAATCCCGTCAATGGGTCGATCCGGGTCTGGCTATGGAAAATAAAGATGTAATTTATCACAACCGCAATGGCTACACTATTCCAAATGGTCAGGAAGACAAAGTAGTATAGCTGAAAAAAAGACAGAACGGCGGGAATCATGGAAAACAAGCAAAAGAAAGCTCCCGCTTCGGCACTGATCTTTTTCCGGTTACTGTAAACAATCCATAAAATCACCAAATAATAAAACATGATGGTCCCTGGCGAAATATAAAACAGGGGCCCTCTGACATACACGTTTTCCGGCGTGATGGCAAAAATCCAACTTCTATAATAACTGCCGATCGCCGCAATATCATTAATATAGGCAGGAATTCCCGCCAGACAGGCTTGATGCCATTTTATTCTCTTATATCGATTGATTTTTTTATATACATATAGCGCAGCCAGAATCGGCGCCCATGGCGTCAGCACAAAACCCAGCGTATCGACCACTTTGTGCGCAACAATCAAATCCTTGTACCAGCCTGAATTCAAAAGAACACTGCAAATCTCCAGAACCAAAATGACGATCGTCAATACCAATAAAGAAAAAAACAACTGATGGGCCGGTTCTTTTCGGTCAAGCCTAAAATAAGCATGGATCACGAGCACAAACAACAACAGCAGCATAAACAGATTTAATTGAATGGAAAGCATTGTAGTAACGGCGCATCGCCTCCTCATGTAACCCGTAATATTTATATTTTACACCTTAACCGACAGGTACCGCCACTTTTTGACTTTCCTTGTGTGTTGGCCCACTTAAAAAATAAGGTAACGCATTTTCGCGCTACCCGCCGTCTTCATCATTTTATGCGCATAACACATACGCATTACAGCGTACCAAAAACGACCCCCAGGCAATGCTCCTTTGGAACACTGCCAAAATAACGGCTATCCATGCTATTGTTACGGTTATCTCCCATGACAAAAACATGAGCCGGCGGAACTGTAAAAACGCTATCGCCGCCACCAACCGGCTTCTCTTTGATATAAAGCTCCTCCAGGCGGTTTCCGTTTCGATACACAACGCCGCTTTTGATTTCAATGATATCACCCGGTTTGCCAATAACTCTTTTGACAAAAAAATAATCCGGTTGTTGCAGCAATCTTTGCACAGACTCGACCAAATCGTCGCTAATGCTGCGTTGCCGCCGGATGCGGCTGTCCACGACAACGACATCTCCATAAGCGGGCAGTTTGGCAAATGTATGAGTAAGCTTATGCACAAAAAGAGACTGGCCATCTTTCAAGCCGGGCTCCATGGAAGGGCCCGCAACCACCATGCGTTGAAAAACGAAAGCATTGATAAGCACTGCGACCGCCGCTGCGATGACTATGCTCCCCAACCAGTCCCGAATTGTTTTCGCCATGAATATCGTCCCTCCTGCAGCATTGCCCCATTGTTTCTTTATTATAATACATCCGGGATAGAGAAATCATTTGAATTTATGGCAAAATGCACAAGAAAAGAAACAAAGGGCCTTCAGAAATACTACCGAAGGCCCTTTGTCATCCTCATTATTTATAGTTTATGGTCCCTACTCCTGAACTATTGTAATAGAAGGTAAGTTCAGAGATTTTTGTCAGGTCGTATTTTTTCTTCACCCATGTCCAGACTTTGCCGTTGCTGTCTTTTATTCTAAATTGCCACCATCGAACATCATTGGAGTTGTCGAAACTGATATCCAAGCTCTCGCCTGCCGGCAGCGAATCACCCTGAAGCAGATTTTCTTCCCAGCTGTCGCTATCCGCGGGGGCTACCCAAAAACCAACAATCTTGCGCGATGAATCATTGACCAACGTAAAATCCTGGCGGCCTGCAAAACTGATGCAAGGCAGTGTTAAAATAAACATGAGCAAAAGGAATCCGACTACCTTTTTTTTACCTGAACGTCCCAAAACAAATACCTCCCTTTATTTGGCCGTTTCCTGCCAATACCTTGTTTCCACCCTCCTTTCGCAGCATTATAAAAACAGGCTATATTATTATTTTTCTATCCCTCTTCCAATTTTTCCTTTTTTGTATACGGATTTGTTATTTCTTTTTTTGTTTCTTCTTAATCAGGAGCAACTGTTTTATTTCCGGTAAATCCGTTGCATCCTGCACATCAATCATGATCCATTTTCCATCGTGGTATTGCCGGGTACTGTCATAAATCTCCTGTATCTTCCGGGAAAAAGACCTCCGGTTCGCCTCAAAATTTTCTCGTTCCCCCTGTCCAAAAATTATCATAAAGCCGAAGCTATTCTCACGCGCATAGAATGCGCAAAGAGTTTTACCCCCTTTGCGGAATTTGTATTCATAAACGCCCGCTTTTCTGCCCGTATCCCAGAAAACATCCATACTATAGTTTTGCATGATATAATCCGCCAAGCTCTCCCAAACAGCGAAAACTTCCGAATTCAACAATTTTTCAAGCTCATCGTTTGTGGGTATGGTTGTCAGCATGATTCTTCCCTAACCTACTTCCACGCCGCTTGGCGCCGGTTGTGACGGCGTTCCCACCCACAATTCAAAGAAAGCATTATATTTCATATCCACTTCAAATGCCTTGCTTCCCAAAAAAACAACCGTCATATCGGTAGTACCGCCGAATCTTCCCGGCATCGCAGCCGAAACTTGATCCAAATTCACCGTCACAATGTTTCCTGAAATCAGCAATAACCTTGCAGTTCTCATTAAAAATCCCCCTCTCAATATCTCTTGATCCGCGTTGATATCGTATCCCCGAAATCCATTGGACTCAATCCGGCGCTTCTTCATATTCGTCCATTAACAGCTCATGGGCCAGCTGTTCGCTGATCCCAAAAAATGAGGCACTTTTCTTTTCCTTGTCACAATAGGCCACTACTCCAGTTACTCGCTCCTGAACTTCAATAAAATCCATTAGGTCTTCTACTGTATCAAAGTACCGGACATAGTTTGCCATTGTTCACGCCTCCTTTTTTCCTGTCTGAAAGTTATCTAGGTTTATTTGGTGGAATCTTCTGCCTTTATTATAACATAACACGATGTGGATCCCCATACCTGCTGCCGTTATGCTGATTTTTCATTGTCTGAAGCCTATTTGCTTTTACACTTTGCAAATCTTGTTTACAGTAAGCGTTTCCCAATTATATAATAAAAAGGTATCCTATCTGCACGTTATCAAAAATTGAACGGGAGTGAAATCATGAGCGTCTGGTCCTTATTGTTAACCTTTTTGCCGTGGATTGCCTTCAAAGTTATTCTTCTTATTCCTGGTTTCGATGAGCTCCTCATGCTGAAGATCGGCATCACCGTTGCTGCACTCATCTGTGCATATCTGACTTACAAGGGAGTAAACAAGGGTCTCATCGCGTGGGGTACCATGTCATTTTTTTGTGTGAGTCTGGTCATGGTGGTAGGCTTGACGAACATCTGGTATCTGCGCCATCTAGGTGTTTTTTCCAACGGAACATTGGCTGTATTAACCTGGATGTCCATACTCCGCGGTGATCCGTTTACTCTTTCTTATGCCAAAGAATACACGAACCCGAAAGTTTGGGATTCCCCCGGGTTTATTCATAAAAACTACATGATTACAGCGGCCTGGGGAATGAGCTTTACGATCGCTCTTGTCGATGCGTTTTTGAAAATGCAGTATCCTGAAATTCCCTGGTATGCCTCGGAAGGTATCGATGACCTTTCCATGGTAGCGGCCATGTATTTTACCAAACATTTATCTCGTCCCGTGCCCGGCAGCATCG
>CAZSRN010000131.1:0-6574 GCA_964609115.1 uncultured Veillonellaceae bacterium
AATCTGGATTTGCATGGACGGCTGCACCACATACCTTCGGCGGAGCGAAAAGAGCGAATGGCGGAATTGCTTGAGTATGTTGAATTGCAGGAACGCATCCGGGATAAGGTGCAAAGTTTGTCCGGCGGAATGAAACGCCGATTGATGATTGCCCGGGCCTTGTTTCATCGTCCGCGCATTCTGTTTCTCGATGAACCGACGGTTGGGCTTGACCCGCAGGTGAGACGAAAGTTGTGGGATTTGATCCGGCGTCTGCAAAACGAGAAATTTACCGTCTTGCTGACTACCCACTATATTGAAGAAGCCGAAGCGCTATGCGGACGAGTCGCCATTCTGGACAAAGGACGGTTGATCGCATTGGACAGCCCGGAAGAACTCCGGCGTCGCACCGGCGAATACGTGGTGGAGTGGACGGAAGGAGAAGGCCGGGATACACGTTTCTTCCATGACCGAAGCGAAGCGGCGGGATTTGCGGGAACACTGACGATGACCGCGACTATTCGGCGTTCCAACCTGGAGGATGTCTTTGTGGAATTAACGGGAAGAAAGGTGATTGATTAATGCTACAGGATATTTCGACCGTTTTTTGGCGGGATTGGGTAGTACTCCGGCAGCGCATGAAAACTTTCATTTTTTCCCGCATGGTGACGCCGATTTTGTATCTGGTGGCATTCGGTTGGGGACTGGGCCGCAATGTGCAGGTGGAGGGCGGCAGTTATCTTGATTTTATTGTGCCGGGTATTTTGGCGCTGAACTCGATGAATATCAGTTTTAACTCTGTCGGAACGCCGCTCAACATGAGCCGTCTGTACCACAAAACGCTGGAAGAATATCTGGTGGCGCCAATTAGCCCGGTTGCTTTCGTAGTGGGGAAAATTCTTGCCGGAACGTTGAGAGGTTTAATTTCCTCCGCTATTATTATTGCGTTGTCGTATCTTTTTGGCGCTCGGTTTCAGGTTAATTTACCGTTTGTGACGATTGTAACGCTGAATTGCATGACGTTTTCCGCACTGGGCTTTGTCGCGGCCATGTTGATCAACTCACATGAGGATATGGGGAATTTCAGCACCTATGTATTATTGCCGATGTCGTTTCTCTGCGCGACCTTTTTCAATATCAGCAAACTACCGGATATTGCACGCATAATGATTGAATTGCTGCCTCTTACACACTGCACGTACGCACTTCGATCGATCGGCGCCGGAGGAACTGCGCCCTTGACATCGTGGATTAATCTGACGGCGTATGTAGCGATTTTGACAGGTGTCAGCATATGGACGATGGAACGGGTTCGACGATAGGAAATCGGAGATGAATCTGTGAAAAAGATACGGATACAGGATGCGGGAAGAACGCTGCAAGCCTATTGGAAAAGCATGGCGATAGCTTTGCTGGTGACGGTAATTGCCGCAACAGGTTGTTATTTTTGGCAGAAAAACAATAAGCCCGTCTCACCCGGAAAAACCGTTACCGTCAAGCGGGGTTTGATTCGCTCTGTGGTGCAGGCGACGGGTTCCGTTGCAGCGACACATTCAGTCGACATCAGTGCAAAGATTACCGGACGGGTTATGGAAGTTCGGGTCAACGAAAATGATCAGGTGACTGCCGGACAGATTGTAATCGTGTTGGATGACAGCCATTATAAGGCATTGATGGAAAAGGCGCGTTCCCGCCTTGATGTTTCCCTGAAAAACTATGAACGATTGAAAAGACTGGCGGCTGTAGGCGGAATTGCGGCTAAAGAATTGGAACAGGGCAAAATGGAGTGGCTGGTTGCCGAAAATGACTACAATATTGCAGCGTCCCAACTGGCGGATACCGTAATCCGCTCACCCATCAACGGGACGGTTGTGGGAAAGCCGATTCCGGCAGGACAGTCGGTTTCCTCCGGATTGTCCAATCCCATGGTATTGATGACGATTGCCGATTTGTCACAACTGGAGTTGCAAGTGCTGGTCGATGAAGCGGATATTGGCAAGCTCAAAGTCATGCAAAAGGTTGGTTTTATGGTGGATTCTTTTCCTAAAAAGATGTTTGCCGGCAAGATCACAACGATTTCTGGAAAAGCCAATGTTCAGCAAAATGTGGTATATTATCCGGTTGCCATTTCTCTGGATAAACCGGAGGAAGGTTTTAAACCCGGCATGACGGTAAGGGTGACCGTGGTAGCTGGTCAGAAAAAAGATGTGCTGACTGTTCCGGCCGTTGCGATAGCAACCAAAACGAATGGATCCTATGTCAAGGTGGTTGAAAGTGAACGGGTTCAAGAAAAAATGATCCAAAAAGGCATGGTGGGCGCCAGCCGGGTGGAAGTAACAAGTGGACTGCAGGAAGGCGATCAAGTGTTGTTGCCGCCGGGTTCAAAGGGTGGCGGTATGATGGGATTGCCGTCAATGGGAGCTGGCGCCGGACACGCCCACTGAACTTTGCGCGCGGGTGTTTTTGTATTGTAACGTTACAATGTAGCGTCAGTTTGTTAGGTCAATTGGGAACGTTATATTGTAACGTCATTGTAAATCCGGTTTTTTAATTCCGTCAACTTTTTTGGAAATGATATTTTGAATCATTTGACATCCGTGCGTCGAACGATTAGAATAAGACCGTAAATTGCATAGGCCTAATGAAGCCGAAACAGGTGCCCTACGGGGCTTAATAGGGAAGACCGGTGAAATGCCGGCACGGTCCCGCCACTGTAACGGGGAGCAAACCCATAGTATGCCACTGGGACGGAAGGTCTTGGGAAGGTGTGGGCGAGCGACGATCCGCAAGTCAGGAGAACTGCCTGTTTGACGATCACCGATTTACCCACGAGCGATGGGGAGGGGATTATTGGAAAGAATGCAGCCTCAACGCGTTTGCTGCCAAGCAGAATTTCCATTATGACTCTTCCTGTATCAACGGGAAGAGTTTTTCTATGTTCGCAGTTGACCTATGTGACGAGAAGGAATATTATAAACACAAGGATTAATAGTAATTGTTACTATTAAATGCCGACTCTGTCACAGAGAAAATCAAAATCAGGAGATGAGAGCATGGATTATCAAGACAAAACACTCAAATGCAAAGACTGCGGGGCGGATTTTATCTTTTCGGCCGGCGAGCAGGCGTTTTATGCCGAAAAAGGGTTCGAGAACGAGCCGGCCCGTTGCCCCTCTTGCCGAGCCATGCGCAAGCAACAAATGAACAACGCGGGTCCCCGAAAAATGTATCCGGCAATTTGCAGCGAATGCGGTGCGGAGACGGAAGTTCCTTTTGAACCCAAAAATAACCGGCCGATCCTTTGCCGTGAGTGTTTCCGCCGTCAGCGAGAGCATTACTGAACTTCAAATGATTGCGTAGTTGCATATGACATTTGACAACTGAATAATGTGGAACAGGTGCCCTACGGGGCTTAATAGGGAAGACCGGTGAAATGCCGGCACGGTCCCGCCACTGTAACGGGGAGCAAACCCATGATATGCCACTGGGACGGAAGTCTTGGGAAGGTTTGGGCGAGCGACGATCCGCAAGTCAGGAGAACTGCCTGTTTGAGAGTCACCGTTTTTACCCGCGAGCGATGGGGAGGAGACTATGCAGGGCAGCAGTGCGTCGTGTCTTGCGAAGTAAAGATCCTTTTCTGAGTTTTCGGAGAGGGATCTTTTGTTTTGCCTTCGTTTGAAGATTTGAGGTAGAGATTGGCTCTATACAATATTGGTTTGTACTAAACCTGAGAAGAGTTGATCAAAGCCATTTGTACATAAAGTTCCAGTGTATATTTACGCACAGCGGAGGAGGGGATAAAAAACTTTTTGCAAGCCAATCGTTACTCAAAATTAAAACTTTTGAAAAGAGAGAGGCTAATACGTATGGAACAAGAAAAAGAATTGGGCGAAAAGGAATTCCCTGAGATCAGTTTCGACGAATTTGAACCCACTTCATATGATACATGGAAGGAAGAAACGATTCTGGCCCTCAAGGGCGCCGATTTCGAAAAAAGTATGTTTACCAAAACATACGAAGGCATTACATTAAAGCCGATTTACATCATGTCGGATACGGAAAAATTGACCCACTGCAAAACGTACCCGGGTCTGGAGAGCAATTTGCGAGGCGTTCATGCAGGAGGGTATATGTCCAAGCCATGGACGATCGCCCAACAAAGCGATTCCATGACCCCGGCGGATGCAAATGCGGTCGAAAAACGAGAATTGCTAAAAGGTACGACCGCTGTCAGTTTCCGCCTGGATAAAGCAACGATGAAAGGGCAGGACGCGCAGGACGCTGTTGATAACGAGTTTGCAAAACAGGGGGTTTCCTTGTCGACACTGGCTGACTTGGAAATCGTATTGAACGGCATTGAACTGGATAAGCACGAAATAGCCCTGCACGCAGGGGCGTCCAATGTCGCTCTGCTGGGCAATGTTGCAGCACTGGCGGAGAAACTTGGGATCGAGACAAAATCTTTGCAGGGTGCAGTGACTATGGACCCGATTGGTGAACTGGTTGCTGACGGGAAACTGCCGCGTTCTTTGGACGAGTATTACGATGAAATGGCTCATGGAATTGCGTGGGCCAGGGCGAATGCGCCACAGCTCCGTACCGTAATGATTGAGGCGGATACCTACCATAACGGCGGCGCAAATGATGTGCAGGAAGTCGCGTATGCGATGAGCGAGGCTATTACTTACATTAAGGCCATGCAACTTCGAAATATCGATATCAATAGTTTTGCGCAGCATGTTCGCTTCCATTTCAGCGTCGGTGCGAATTTCTTCATGGAAATCGCCAAGCTGCGCGCCGCCAAGATGATCTGGGCGCAAGTGGTCGAAGCGTTTGGCGGAGATCAGGCGGCGAAAAAAATCAACTTGTTTGTCAGCACCTCTTCCTTTACCCAGACAACCTATGATCCCTATGTCAATCTGCTGCGGGCGGCTTCCCAGTCGTTTTCGGCAGTGGTGGGCGGGATCGATGGCATGACCGTCAAACCCTTTGATTCGGTGATTCGCCCCAGCGACGAATTTTCACGTCGAATCTCGCGTAATATTCAAATCATGATGCAAAGCGAATTCAACTTTTTGCAACCGGTCGATCCTGCCGGTGGCTCTTGGTACATTGAATCGCTGACTGATGAATTCGCGGAAAAAGTCTGGGCGAAAATGCAGGAAATCGAAAAAGAGGGCGGGATTATCGCTTGCCTTGAAAACGGCAAAGTTCAGGCGGCTGTAAAAACCGTACTGGATGATCGGTTCAAAAAGCTGGCTACTCGTGCAGACCGCGCCGTTGGTAACAACATGTATCCCAATGTAACCGAAGTGCCGGTGGAAGTGCCGGCGATTGATTTCGCAGCCATTAAAGCCCAGCGGCTGGCAGCCTTGGCGGAAAATGCGAAAAAACGAGACGAAAAACAGATTCAGGGCTTGCTGAAAGCTCTGGATGAGTGCGATGGCAGCGAAGCCGGCGTGCTTGTTGATGTAGCAAAATGGGCCATGACGGCAGGCGCAACTATGGGCGAAATTGCGGCCAGTTTGACCTCGGACGCCACTGCACTGACGATTGAACCCATACTGCCGCATCGTTGGACGGAACGCTATGAAGAAATGCGCCAACGCACCGAAGCATTTAAGGCTCGCACCGGAGAAAACGTGAAGATTTTCCTGGCGAACATGGGGCCAATTCCGCAGCATAAGGCCAGAGCGGAGTTCGTTACTTCCTTTATGCAGGTTGCGAATTTTGAAGTCATGCCGAACGACGGCTTCCCGACGGTGGAAGAAGCTGTCGATGCCGCAATGAATTCGGGAGCTGATGTCACGATTGTTTGCTCGACGGATGCGACCTATCCCGAGCTGGCTCCGGCAGTAACCCAGCTCATCAAGGAAAAGAAGCCGAAAATGAAAGTGTTCCTGGCTGGCGCACCTTCCAAAGAACTAAAAGAAATCTGCGATGCAGCAGGGATGGACGACTATATCAGCGTCAGATCCAATTGCTATGAAACCTTGGTCAAGATGCAGCAGGAAAGGGGGATGTTCTAAGATGGCTAAATTTCCTGACTTTGGCGCAATTCCCTTTCATAAAGCGGCAAATCCCGGACAATCAGGCTATGATGCCTGGAAAGCCAATCTGGAAAAAGAAACCGGTAAATCATTCGAGGAAAACATCTTTCGTACGATGGAGCAAATCAACCTCGATCCGTTGTATGACGAAAGAGCCTACAAAGATTGCAAGCATTTGATGTATATGGCGGGTGTGCCGCCGTATCTGCGCGGACCTTATCCCACGATGTATGTCACGAAGCCTTGGACGGTTCGGCAATATGCGGGCTTTTCCACAGCCGAAGAAAGTAACGCTTTCTATCGTCGGAACCTGGCTGCCGGGCAAAAAGGTCTGTCCATCGCTTTTGACCTTGCCACACACCGGGGGTATGACTCCGATCATCCGCGTGTTGTCGGCGATGTTGGCAAGGCAGGCGTGGCTGTGGATTCGATCCTGGATATGGAAATCCTGTTCTCCGGTATCCCGCTGGATCAAATGTCGGTATCAATGACCATGAACGGCGCAGTGCTTCCTATCCTGGCCTTCTACATTTTGGCGGGCGAAG
>CAZSRN010000132.1:0-3147 GCA_964609115.1 uncultured Veillonellaceae bacterium
TAGATGCCCTTCATTTCTGGCATCGATAAACAGAATTTCATCCGTGCGGTTGCGATATCCGCCATTGGATTTATTGCGGCTCAAAAACCAGAGACTCGCCGGAATCTGCGTATTCAAAAACAATTTGGTTGGAAGATTGACAATGCAGTCCACCAATCGCGCTTCCACCAGCGCCCTACGAAGATCTCCTTCGCCGGAAGTTTTGGAAGTCAATGATCCTTTGGCCAGCACAAATCCGGCAATACCGCTCGGGCTCAAATGATATAGGAAGTGTTGAATCCAGGCGTAGTTAGCATTACCATCGGACGGTACGCCATATTTCCATCTGCCGTCTTTGCGCAGCAAATCGCCGCTCCAGTCGCTGTCGTTAAACGGCGGATTAGCGATAACAAAATCGGCTTTCAAATCCTTGTGTGCATCATTCAAAAAGGAACCTTCATTATTCCATTTCACTTGTGAGCTATCGATGCCGCGTATGGCCAGATTCATCTTCGCCAGCCGCCATGTAGTCTGATTGCTCTCCTGCCCATAGATTGAAATGTCATTTACCCTTCCCTGATGTTCCAATACAAACTTTTCGGACTGGACGAACATCCCGCCCGAGCCGCAACATGGGTCAAAAATTCTCCCTTTGTAGGGTTCCAGAATTTCTACCAGCAGTTCCACAACGCTGCGCGGAGTATAAAACTGTCCGCCTTTTTTGCCTTCCGCCAAGGCAAATTCACCCAGAAAATATTCGAATACATGACCAAGAACATCCGCGCTGCGGGCTTTGGCATCTCCCAGAGCAATATTGCCCATTAGATCGATCAGTCCGCCAAGGTTGGTAGGATCCAGATTCCCACGAGCAAAAACTTTGGGCAGTACATCTTTTAGCGACGGGTTGTCTTTTTCAATTGCATCCATCGCATTATCTATTTCTTTGCCGATAGTAGGCAGTTTTGCCTTGGATTGAAGGTAAGACCACCTGGCAATTTCCGGAACAAAGAAAACGTTCTCTGCCTTATACTCGTCTTTGTCTTCCGGGTCGGCCCCTTCATATTCGCCCTCTCCGGCTTTTAATTTCATATACAATTCTTCAAAAACATCAGAAATATATCGCAAAAAAATAAGGCCGAGAACAACATGTTTATATTCGGCCGCATCTATATTCTTTCTGAGTTTATCAGCTGCTTTCCATAGCTGCTTTTCAATCGGCTCTTCGGTTGAGTTGTTTTCTTTGGTACTTGCCATTCAATCAGCTTCCTTCTCTGTGCTTTTCCCAAACCCTATTAGGCAATTTATTTTATTTCTTAGAGCTTCCATATTTTTCAGCAAAATCCTGCACAGCATCATGTTGTCATTTATTTCTGCGTCATCCAATTAATCAGTACTTTTTCATAAGAAAAAGGAGAGACTGCGTCTCTCAATAATTTTTCGGCAATGTCACCTGCAGTTATTAAGCTTTGGAGTGAAGTAATTTCAATAATTTTTTCTCACTCCTTTGTATATCGGCAACAACATTTTGCGAATAAATAACTAAAGGCTGCGTTGTAACAAGGCTTTTCTCCAGCCGTTCAACAGTCTCTCTTTTCGTTATGGAAAAGTCCCTTGTAAGTGAATGCGTTGTCATTTTATTTCAGCACCTCCACCAATGCCTGATTCTGTTCGTGTGTGCCGAGAGAAATCCGCAGAAAAGTTGGGAATCCCCAACCCGCCGCTCCCCTTATGATAATGCCTGCCGCTCGGGCTGCCTCTACCAGCGGTGTGGAATCCCGCCCCGTATCGACAAAAATGAAGTTGGTTTGGGACGGAATGACCCGCCAACCCATTGCTGCCAGTTGCTCCGTCAGCCACGTCCGCTCCGCCGCATTCTTTTCCCGTGCGAAGGTTAGGAATTCCGTGTCGTCAAGTGCGGCCATAGCGCCGAACTGAGCCAAATTGTTGACATTGAACAAGGGACGGACCCGCTGGATCAGGGATACGACTTCCGGACGGGCAATCCCATAGCCAACGCGCATTCCTGCCAATCCGTAAATCTTGGAAAAAGTGCGAATGATTACGACATTGGGAAATTCCGGCAACATCTTCAATCCCGAAACAAATGCCGGATCTTGCACAAAGTCGCCGTAAGCTTCATCCAATCCTACCAAAATATGAGCCGGCACTGACAATAAAAACTGCCTCAACTCTTCTCCATTCACCGGTACGCCTGTGGGATTGTTCGGGTTGCAGAGAAAAATGATTTTGGTCCGGGACGTCACTGCCGCCAGCATCGCTTCTAAATCCGCCTTCAAATTATCCGTTCGCACCGGTACTTTTACCGGAACGCCGTCCATGATCGTTGTGGCATTCCCGTATTGACCGAATGTCGGCCACGGCATCACTACCTCATCGCCCGGTGAAACAAATGCGTTCACCAATAGTGCAATCGCTTCGTCACCGCCGTTACCGATATATACCTGATCCAAACTCACGCCGCAATGGTCGGCAATCTTTTGTCGCAGATCCTTTGCTTCCATATCGTGATACAAATGGGCCTGACAGGCCGCCGCCTGCATCGCGGTCACGGCCTTGGGCGACGGTCCGTATGGGCTTTCGTTGAAAGAAAGTTTGGCAACTGACTCCCGTTCCAGCAATCGGCAGAGTTCTGTCGGCGTATGATCCGGCCAACCGGGGGCATAAGGCTTGATGGTTGCGACAACCGGTCGCGGCGTCGTTTGTTTTTTTTGCATCATCTGAGTCTCCCATTTATCTGAATTTGTTTGCTTAATGTTCAAATTTTATCACAAAAAGGAGGCTGCGGGAACTTTTGCAAGTCCTCCACAGCCCCGTGAAAGTTCAAAATTATTCGGCGTTGAACTGGTCCTTATTTACCCCGCAGATCGGGCACACCCAATCTTCCGGCACGTTTTCCCAAGCCGTTCCCGGCTGCACACCGTGATCGGGATCTCCCTCCGCCGGATCATATACATAACCACAGACTGAACAAACGTACTTTTGCATTTTCATCTCTCCTTCTTTTATTTATATCTATTATTATATCTATCGATTTCTGTAGTCGCCAGCGGTTGATTTCGTCTTTGTACGGCTGCAGTTTCAACGACTGGCGCCGCCACCGCCGCCCGACCCGCCGCCGAAACCATCGTCATCGCGCCCGCCTCTTCC
>CAZSRN010000132.1:3247-6501 GCA_964609115.1 uncultured Veillonellaceae bacterium
ATCATACTCGTAATTTCATTGGTTCGCTTCTTTGGGCTGGTGCGCTGCGTAGTTTTGCCCTGCTGGGAATATTCCTTCCCGACCTCCTGCAGCACAGCCTGATAGCCGTTCATGATCGCGGTATTGTAATCTCCGGCCTCGATCCCGGGGCGCATGAACTCATCCATAATCCGGCCGGCCTTCGCATCGTTCACCGCACCTTCCAGACCGTAGCCGACTTCAATGCGGGACTTTTTTTCCGCCACCGCAAACAAAATCAACACGCCATTGTTCAGTTTTCGGTCGCCAATTCCCCATTTGCGGAACAGAGCCAGACTGTATTCTTCAATTGCTTCGCCTTCCAGCGAAGGAATCGTGACCACCGCGACCTGCGCCCGGGTTTGAGCGTTGAGTTCCGTACTCAGCCGGTTGATTCTGTTTTTTGTTTCCCGTGACAATACATTGCCATAATCCTGAGCATAAATATCCCTTGTAGGAACCGGTGGAATTTTGGGCGCTGCTGCAACCGGCCAGGCAAGAAGCAGCACGCAGCCGACAATGGCAAGCCACGCCGCTATGCGTTTATACAAGCTTCTTCAGCCTCCTTCCGATTTTTGAACCTCGGTTGGTTCAAACTCAGAACTTGACCGCCGGGACCTGTTTGGCGCCTTCTTCAGCCCGAAAATATTCTTTCTGCGAAAAACCGAACATGCCGGCAATAATGCTCGTCGGGAATGATTTTATGCGGGTATTGAAGGATTGCACCGCCTGGTTGTAATCCCGGCGCGCCACGGCAATCCGGTTTTCCGTGCCGGACAGTTCATCCATCAGCCCTTGAAACGTTTTGTCGGATTTCAGTTGTGGATAGTTTTCCACCACAACCAGCAAACGGGAAAGCGCTCCGCTCAGTTCACTGTTGGCCGCACCCCTCGCTGCAGGTCCCTGTGCTCCAGCCAGTTTTGCCCGCGCATTGGTCACTGAATCAATAACGCTTTTTTCCTGGGCGGCAAACCCTTTAACCGTGTTTACCAAGTTCGGGATCAAGTCCGCCCGGCGTTGCAGCATGGTATCGATCTGGCTCCATTGTCCATTCACTTTTTCCTGTTCCGCCACCAGGCCATTATAGGACGACATCAGCGTCATGCCGAATACACCTATGACAGCGACAATCGCAATTAAAACAATAGTTGATTTACTCATCTTCTTCATCCTTTCCTTTTGCACATAAAATAATTTTGAAGTTGTTTGCCGGCATTACTGCAGGCTGCTTCTATTGTACCCAATTCCAATGCTTTTTACCAGTTAAAATGCGGTTAAGCTCCTTTTCTCACCGGTCTGAACGAAAAAACTGGAAAACTGCCTGTGCTGCCGGTAGGCTCATACCGGGCGCCGCCGTCAGTTCCTCGATGGACGCCTGACGAATTTTCTCGAGAGTGCCAAAATGCTTCCATAGTGCCTGCCGCCGTTTTTCGCCAATGCCCCGTACATGGTCCAGCACAGATACCAGGTTGCGTTTGGCCCGCAACTTGCGATGGTAACTGACGGCAAAGCGATGGGCCTCGTCCCTGATCCGCTGCACCAGACGCAAGGCTTCCGAATGACGCGGCAATACCAATGGTTCGCTGATGTTTTCGCGAAAAATCTGTTCAAATTCCTTGGCCAATCCAATCACCGGAATATCCGCCAACCCGACGCCGCGAATCACTTCAAGTGCGGAGGAGAGCTGGCCTTTGCCGCCGTCGATAATGATCAGGTGAGGCAACGGTTCCTTCACCTCACGATAGCGACGCAAAGTGACTTCCTGCATGGAAGCAAAGTCATCCGGTCTGCCTTCAACCGTTTTCAACTTAAACCGCCGATATTCGGATTTGTCAGGTTCGCCGTCGGTAAAAACCACCATGGAAGCCACTGTTTCCGCACCCTGAATGTGAGAAATATCAAAGCACTCCATGCGTTGGGGCAACGTGGACAATTCCAGTCGATCCGCCAACTCCTGCAAGGCCACTGACCGTTTTCCCGCCAGTCCGGCCTCCCGTTCCGCGCGTTGCCGTAAAACTTCCGTCGCATTTTCGGCGGCCAGTTTCACCAACTCACGCTTGGTTCCCCGTTGCGGCATCAGCAGATGCACCCCGCCTCCCTTGCGTTCACCGAGCCATGCCGTCAAAAGCTCCGACTCCGGCAATTCCGTCGGCAATAAGATTTCCTGGGGCACAAACGAAGATTCGTTATAGTACTGCTTTACAAAAGCGGTCAAAATTTCGTCGTCGGATTCAGCCTCCCCGCCGGACAGTAAGAAACGATCCCTGCCCACCATCTTGCCGCTGCGAACAAAAAATACCTGAACACAGGATTGTGCGCCCAGTCGGGCCAACCCCAGGACATCCTGGTCGCCCGCGCCGGTCACGATATTTTGTTTTTCCGTCACTTGCCGAACCGCCGCCAATTGGTCCCGTAGCCGCCCAGCCAGTTCGAACTTTAATTCGTCCGATGCGGCCAGCATCCGACGTTTCAAATCCTTTTCCACATCAGCCGACCTTCCCTCCAGAAACAGGCAGACTGTCTTCACCATTTCCCGGTAGGTGTCCGCGTCGACTTGTCCGGCGCAAGGGGCCAGGCAACGATTGATATGAAATTCCAGGCAGGGCCGGCGGGAATCCATACTGCGGCAACTGCGCAATGGAAATAAGCGCTTCAGCAGCGCCAGCGTCTCATGCATGGCTCCGGCGCCGGCATAGGGTCCATAGTATTTTGCTCCATCCTTTTCCACCCGGCGGGTGGAAAAGACTCTTGGGTATTCTTCATTCCAGGTCACTTTAATGAAAGGGTAACTTTTGTCGTCCCGCAGACTGATATTATAGCGGGGCCGGTGCTTCTTGATCAGATTACATTCCAGAATCAGCGCTTCCATCTCGGTAGCTGTAACAATAGTTTCAAACGTCTGGATACGCGCCACCAGCGCTTCCGTCTTGGGACTCAGGCCCCTTGGCTGAAAGTAGGAGCGTACCCGGTTTTTCAGATTAACGGCTTTCCCCACATAAATGATCTTCCCGGTCGCATCCCGCATCAGATAAACGCCGGGCTTATCCGGCAACAGCGCTACCTGCGCCGTCAATTCGGCAAAACGTTCCTTGTTGGCGCTCTCCGTATTCATGCTTTTTCCTTTTTCCGTCCGGTTCTTTTAGCTGAAGCCGTTTTTTTCGAATCCGCGCGATTGGATTTTTTCTGTGATGCTTTGGCTATCGGCAGCACATGTTTCAGATATTGTCCGGTGTAGG
>CAZSRN010000133.1:0-6427 GCA_964609115.1 uncultured Veillonellaceae bacterium
CTAGGGCTACGCCCGTTAAAGAAATACCCCCGGCTAGGCCGGGGGATCATTATTGATTAAGTTTTTCAAGGTTCTTTTTTTGGAGGTGGAAAAAATTTCACTCAGTTAAAAAGAACATTTTCTTTTAAGATTGAATAGGATATAATTTGTAACGTGAATGAAAAGAAGGAAGTATGAGGAGGAAAAGGTGAATGCAAACTTTTCAATTTGAGCTCGGCGGACGACAATTGGTCGTTGAAACCGGCAAGTATGCAAAACAAGCCAACGGATCGGTATTGATCCGGTATGGCGAAACGGCAGTGGTGGTGGCTGCAACGGCTTCGTCTGCGCCGCGTGAAGGAATCGATTTTTTCCCATTAACAGTGGACTATGAAGAGCGAATGTATGCTGCAGGGAAAATTCCCGGCGGATTCATTAAAAGAGAAGGACGCCCGACTGAAACCGCAATATTGAGCGCGCGCATGATTGACCGTCCGATTCGTCCATTGTTTGCGGATGGATTTCGTAATGATGTGCATATTGTAGCGACTGTTGTATCCGTTGACACGGATAATACGCCGGATGTCATTGCCATGGTCGGCGCCTCTTGCGCCTTGTCCGTTTCCGATATTCCGTTCAACGGCCCAATTGCCGGTGTTCGTATCGGTTACGTTGATAATGCGTATGTTGTGAATCCCACAGTAAAACAAATGGAAGAAAGCCAGTTGGACCTGATTGTTGCAGGAACGCGGGACGCGGTTCTGATGGTGGAAGCGGGTGCAAATGAACTTTCGGAATTGGTGATTCAGGAAGCAATTCTTTTTGGGCATGAAGTTGTTAAAGAACTGATTGCATTTCAGGAAACCATTGTGGCGGCAGTTGGCAAACCCAAGCGGGAAATTAAGACATATGCTCCGCCTGCAGAGTTGGATGGAGCGGTAAGAGCTTATGTGACTGACGCCATGCGGGAAGCCGTCGTTAATTCGGATAAACTGGCGCGGGAAGCAAAACTTGATGAAATAAAAGCAGAAGCGTCTGCACATTTTGCAGAAATTTATCCTGACAATAAAAAAGATGTTTCGTATGTTCTCTATAAGGTTCTCAAAGAAACTGTGCGCCGCATGATTACTGTCGACAAGATTCGTCCGGATGGACGCAAACTGGATGAAATACGACCGATTTCCTGCGAAGTTGGGGTTTTATCACGAGTTCATGGTTCCGGTTTATTTACCCGTGGTCAGACGCAGGTTCTCAATATTACGACTCTCGGCGCAATCGGCGACAAACAGAAACTGGATGGGCTGGGCGTTGAAGATTGCAAGCGTTATATCCATCATTACAATTTCCCGCCTTACAGCACCGGTGAAACTCGGCCGATGCGCGGACCCGGTCGACGCGAAATTGGGCACGGACATTTGGCGGAAAGGGCGTTGGCGCCGATGATTCCGTCTGAAACGGAATTCCCCTATACATTGCGTTTGGTTTCGGAAGTGCTTGAGTCCAACGGCTCCTCTTCCATGGCCAGTGTATGCGGCAGTACTTTGTCGCTGATGGATGCCGGAGTTCCGATCAAAGCACCTGTTTCGGGAGTAGCTATGGGGTTGGTCAAAGATGGCGATAACTTCTCCATTTTGACGGATATCCAAGGGATGGAAGACGCGCTGGGAGATATGGACTTTAAGGTTGCCGGTACTTCTGCCGGGATTACTGCCATCCAAATGGACATGAAGATTGGCGGAATCAGCCGGGAGATTTTATCCAGTGCGTTGGAACAGGCTCTTAAAGGGCGGCTCTTCATACTGGACAAAATGACGCAGGCAATTGCCAAACCACGGCCGGAACTGTCGCCGTATGCCCCGCGAATGATTACTATGCAGATCAATCCGGATAAAATTCGCGATGTCATCGGGCCTGGCGGCAAGATTATCAAGAAAATTGTCGAAGAGACCGGTGTGCAGATTGATATTGAAGATGACGGTAAAGTGTTTATCATGGCCATTGATGTGGAGGCAGGAAATAAGGCCGTCAAAATCATTGAAGGATTGGTTCGCGAAGTGGAAGTCGGCGGAATATATACCGGTAAGGTTACCCGCTTGATGAATTTTGGCGCATTTGTTGAAATACTTCCCGGTAAAGATGGGTTGGTGCATATTTCACAGCTGGCCCGTACTCGCGTGGCCAAGGTGGAAGATGTAGTCAAAGTCGGCGATGAATTGACAGTACGTGTTACAGAAATTGATCGTCAGGGTAGAATCAACCTTTCCAGACGCGATCTGCTCCAAGATGAACCGGTTGCGGCGCCCGCAGAAGAATCAAAAGAGTAAACAGAGGAGCGACTTCATTGTATAAAAAGACCACTCTTGCTAATGGACTCCGGGTTTTGTCGGAGTCCATTCCCTATATGAGCTCCATTAGCCTAGGAATATTCGTCGGTACCGGATCACGCTCGGAAATGCCGCAAGAACAGGGTGTATCCCACTTTATTGAGCATTTGATGTTCAAAGGAACGGAAAAACGTTCTGCACGAGATATTGCGGAACAAGTCGACGATATTGGCGGACAGCTGAATGCTGCAACCGACAGGGAAAACACCTGTTACTATATTAAAGTTTTGCCGGAGCATCTGGGTCTTGGCATGGATGTTTTGAGCGACATGCTGCTGCATTCGAAGTTTGCGGACGCCGATGTTGAAAAAGAACGTCAGGTTGTTTTGGAAGAAATCAGCTTGTACGAAGATTCCCCTGATGAATTGATTCTTGATTTGCACATGAACTCATTATGGCCGGGACACGCTTTGGGGAAAAATATTTTGGGTACTCGCGACATTATTAGCGCGATGAACCGCCAACTGATTTTTGACTATACAACGCGACACTATGTGCCGGATAATATTGTTATTGCTGCCGCTGGAAATCTGACGCACGAGCAACTGGTTGAGCAGGTTGAAAAACACTGGAGCGAGGTGCGGGGAAACCTGTCTTGCGTGAAAGATAGCACGCCGGTTTTTGTTCCGGGACGATTTCTCCAGGAAAAATCAATTGAACAGTTGCACATTTGCCTGGGCACGCCGGGAGTAGCATATGAGTCGCCCCAATACTATGCCGCACATGTATTCAATACGATTTTGGGCGGCGGAGTGAGTTCACGGCTATTTCAAAATATCCGCGAAGAAAGGGGACTGGCATATTCAGTCTGCTCCTATCCTTCCAGCTTTCGGGATACCGGGCTGATGACTGTTTACACAGGTGTTTCGCCGGAAAATGCGCAGGAAGTGATGAGTCTTATTTACGCTATTGTTAATGACCTGCGAGTGAATGGGGCTCGTCCCGATGAACTTCAGCGGGCTAAGGAACAATTAAAGGCTGGATTGCTGTTTAGCCTGGAGAGTTCCTCCAGCCGCATGTCCCGTCTGGGGCGGGCGGAGATTTCTTCACGAGAATACTTGTCGCCTGAACAATTGGTGGCAAAAGTTGACGAAGTATCACTGCAACAATTGTTCGAATTGGCGCAACCTCTTTATCGAAAAGAGGCCACTTGCTTTACAGCATTGGGACCCATTCAGGAATCGGGGCTGGAGTTGTAGTTATGGCTCGAGAACGGGGATTTGAATTTACGCAGGATTATCATGAAGCCGGATTGGCTCTGCCGACCCGTAGCACGGAACGCAGCGCCGGGTATGATATTGCAGCAGCGGCGAACGTTTGTTTGCACCCTGGCGAAATGAAAGTAATTCCTACCGGGCTAAAAGCCTATATGAAAACGGATGAATATCTTGGAATTCATATTCGTTCCAGCTTGGCTATTAAGCAAGGTTTGCATTTGGCCAACGGACAGGGAATTATCGATGCGGATTATTATAACAACCCGGATAATGAGGGACATATACTTATCGCTGTTGTTAATGGGGGACCCCGTGAAGTCGTTATTGACAAGGGAATGCGTATTGCTCAGGGGATTTTTAGCCGGTATTTGCTGACGGATCAAGATGTTCTGGCCGTAAAAAAGTCTCGAACCGGCGGGATTGGCAGTACTGGGGCATAGACTTTTTTCGTTGCCCGGAAATTTTGTAAAAAAATACTATAATTGTTTGACAGTTGATCTATCGTGGTATAGAATGTATACAAAATTAAATATTGATAATCCCCGCGAAGGGACAGAGTAGAGGAGCAACTTGCAAAAGTACCGGTGATGAGAGAGTGCATCAGTGATTTGCCGGGAAAGGGTCGGTTGCCGAAGCGTTGATTAAGTGCACGCCTAATAACGCTGGGTTCATGTCGAAGAGGCATGAGACTGTCACCAATTTTTTGGTGGAGAGCTATCTCATCAGAAGCGGCAAAACATTTACAGGGTGGTTTGTTTTTCTGCTTTACCAAGGTTTGCTTTACGGCAGCCGATGAGATTTTTCTCATCGGCTGCTATTTTATTTTATGGAGGTGTAAAAAAATGATCAGAGTACTGGTATCAGGAGCCAATGGACGTATGGGACGGGAAGTTTTGCGTACGTTGTCCCTGGATTCGGAATGTGAAATTGTTGCAGCGGTTGATCTGAAGGGCACAATGGAAGATGTGGGCGAGATTCTGGGCTTGGGTGTATCGGGTGTAAAAATTGAGCCGGATCTGGAGGCTGCCATTTTACAGCACAAGCCTCAGGTCATGGTGGATTTTACCCATCCCAAGGCAGTCGTTGGAAACGTGATGACTGCATTGCGGAATGGGGTCATTCCCGTCGTCGGCACTACGGGCGTTACGGAAGCGGATTTGACGGCAATCCGTAAATACTGCGAGGAGCATAAGGCAACTTGCTTTGTCTGCCCGAATTTTTCTATCGGTGCTGTTCTGATGATGCGTTTTGCTCAGGAAGCGGCTCGATATTTGCCTCATTGCGAAATCATTGAAATGCACCATGACCAAAAACTGGATGCTCCATCCGGCACTTCTCTGCTGACAGCCAAAATGATCGCCGGTGAAAGAGCGGTAATGAAACAAGGGCACCCGGACGAGGAAGAAAAAATTTCCGGAGCTCGTGGCGCTGAATATGAAGGGTTCCGAATACACAGTGTACGGCTGCCTGGTTACGTAGCGCATCAGGAAGTCATCTTTGGCGGTGTGGGACAGATATTGACGATTCGTCATGATTCTCTCGCACGGGAATCTTTTATGCCCGGGGTAGTGCTGGCCTGTAAAAAAATTGTGGATCGCCAAGGGCTGGTCGTTGGACTGGATCAATTACTGGAAGAGTAGGAGGAAAAAACATGAAAAAGTACAATGTGGCAATTTTGGGTGCAACGGGTGCAGTGGGGCAAGAGTTTATCAATTTGATTGAAGAACGAAATTTTCCTTTCTCCGGAATGAAATTGCTGGCGTCAGCGCGTTCCGCCGGAAAGAAACTTAAAGTGGCGGGTCGGGAATATACGGTGGAAGAAGCAACTCCGGAATCATTTAAGGGTATTGATATCGCTCTTTTTGCCGGCGGTTCCGCCAGCAAAACATTTGCGCCGCATGCCGTAAAGGCAGGGGCGGTCGTTATCGACAACTCCAGCGCATTCCGCATGGACCCCGAGGTTCCTTTGGTGGTGCCGGAGGTCAATCCTGAAGCGGTTCGCAATCATAAAGGAATTATTGCAAATCCAAACTGCTCGACCATTATTATGGTAATGGCGCTCAAACCGATTCATGACCGCGCCCGGATCAAACGCGTTGTTGTGTCAACTTATCAAGCCGTGTCCGGTGCAGGCAAGGAAGGAATTGACGAGTTGACCAACCAGGTAAAGGCAGTGAGCGAGGGCCGTCCTGTAGAAGCCAATATTCTGCCGAGCGCCAGCCTGCCGAAGCATTATCAGATCGCATTCAATTTGTTGCCGCAGATTGATGTGTTCTTGGAAGACGGTTATACCAAGGAAGAGATGAAAATGGTGAATGAAACCCGCAAAATCATGAACGAGCCGAAAATGGCGATTACGGCTACTACGATTCGGGTGCCGATCTATCGAAGTCATTCCGAGTCTGTCAATCTGGAACTGGAATCCCCCTTGTCGGTGAGTGAGGCCAAAGCGGCTTTGGCAGGGTTCCCAGGTGTTGTTGTTCAGGATAATCCGGCAGAAATGGAATATCCCATGCCTTTGTATACTTCGGGGCGCAATGAGGTTTTTGCGGGACGTATACGCGCCGATGAAAGCGTAAAATACGGCCTGAATCTCTGGGTCGTCGGAGATCAGATTCGTAAAGGCGCGGCTCTCAATGCCCTGCAGATCGCCGAATTGATGATTGCGCAAAACTTACTGTAGGAGAGAAAAAATGCGAATTCTGGTCCAGAAATTCGGCGGTACTTCCGTAGCCACAGTGGATAATCGAAAACTGGCGGTCGAGAAAATCAGCCGTGCCGTTGCAGACGGGTTCCGGCCGGTCGTAGTGGTTTCCGCCATGGGGCGGAATGGACAGCCCTATGCCA
>CAZSRN010000134.1:0-6422 GCA_964609115.1 uncultured Veillonellaceae bacterium
ATAGGCATGCGCCAGATATTTGCAGATCGCGACATCACCGGCAATAAATTTCCTGCCGTTCGCTGTCGCCACAGTAATTCCTTCCGGCGCAACGCTGTCATTATCTCCAAGGATCAATTTAGGCGCACCTTGGTTGTCCGCGCCGATTAAGCCAACCAGTTCCGCCCTCGGTCTGGAAAAATCGATATAATGAACCTCTATCTTTTCCCGCAAAATCGGATAAAACGAAAGCATCCCCTCTACAATTGCACACTCAGGACAAAAATACGGTCCTTTTCCTTGATCCATAAAACCCGGCTTTAACAAGTATAACTGATCTTTCATACATAGCGCCTCCTTAAAATCACGAAGTCATTGCTGTGCTTCTTCTTCACTCTATTGATGAACTGGAAGAATTATCTCATTTAGTTTTCGACAGATCTAGCGCATACCCTTTTATTCATCGAACACACGTTTGTATTTGAAAGCGTACGATCCACAGAACCATGTAAAAAAATCGGACACAAATTTCCGGGGGCAGACCATACAACCCAGCACCGCATAAACTCAAGAGGAGTTAGTGATATTGACGCCCATGTTTCCTTACTATAAAATAAATAATAAGGAAATATGCAAGGAGGTAATGAAAATGTCAGCGGAAAATCTGCAATCATGGGCAACCGTGACCCATAAAGGCCAAGTAACCATACCCAAGCAAATTCGCGAGCGACTTGGGGTTCCCGATGGCGGAAAGATCCGCTTTCGTTTGCGATATGACGGCCTTGTCGTGATCGAGCGACCGACGCACGCAAGTCAAATCATTGGCCGCCTTAGCCGTTACGCTAATCCAAACAAACCCGCGAACGCCTACGACGAGAAGGAGAACATGGAACATGACCGCGCCAAAGAATTGGGTTATTGATGCGAATATCATCTTGCGGGCGGTATTGCAGGACGTTCCAGAGCAAGCGGAAAAGGTTGCTTCTCTGTTGCAACAGGCAGAAACCGGTGAAGTAGGTCTGCTGGTCCCCGAGCCGGTTCTTTCGGACGTGGCTTATGTCCTCGCCGGCATGAAGATCCCTAAAAATGAGATTGTAGCTGTGATTCGAGATTGGCTGAATCTGCCGGGCGTCGCTCTGTTGGGTATTGATATTGACGTAATACATACGACACTGGATTTGTTTGTCGAAAAAAATATTAAGTGGTCTGATGCTTTAATCGCGGCTCGAATGTTCGAGTGGGGATATCGAGAAATATGCACCTTTGATCATCACTTTGATCGAATTGAGGGCATTGTCCGGCAGCAGCCATAATAGTGGCGCTCTAGAATCCTCTAGTTGGGCTAATCAGCGTTGAGTTGGTTTGTACACAAGTGAACGAAAAACTGTCCCCAAGCATTTAAAAAGGCTTCCGAGAAAATTCTCGGAAGCCTTGATTTTGTTCTGGTGGGGTTAGGCGGACTCGAACCGCAGACCTCTTCGATGTCAACGAAGCGCTCTAACCAACTGAGCTATAACCCCGATTTAACTGCGATGTGACAAAAATTATTATAGTACGCGCCTTCCGCTTTTGTCAAGCAAAAAAGCGCTTACATTCAATATTCAGCCGATCAATCAGTACAACAAACTGTTGGCGATGACCAAGCGTTGAATTTGATTGGTGCCTTCATAAATTTGCAGAAGCTTGGCGTCCCGCATCATTTTTTCCACGGGATACTCTTTCATGTAGCCGTATCCACCCATGACCTGAACCGCATCCGTCGTCACCTTCATAGCGACATCGGCAGCCAGACATTTGGCCATGGCAGATTCCAGCTTGTAATCCTGGCCCTGATCATTCAGCCAGCAAGCCTTGTAAACCATCAGCCGCGCGGTTTCCACAGCCATCGCCATGTCGGCGATCATTCCCTGAACCATCTGGAAGGAAGCAATCGGCTTGCCGAACTGCTGACGTTCCTTGGCATACTTGCAGGCAGCTTGTAACGCAGCATCCGCCAATCCGACGCCAACAGCGCCAACCAACGGCCGGGCCGCATCCAGCGTTTTCATGGCAATTTTGAAACCTTCGCCTTCGCGACCGATCCGCATGCTTTCATGTACCCGGACATTGTCCAGAATCAGTTCGGTCGTATTGGAAGGACGCATTCCCATTTTGTTTTCTTTTTTTCCAACGGAAAAACCCGGTGTGTTCCGCTCCACAATAAAAGCCGTCAGGCCTCTGATCCCCGCCGACTTGCGGGCATTGGCAAATACGGTGTAAATTTCGGAAATACCGCCGTTGGTAATGAAACACTTGGTCCCGTTCAGAACATAATGATCACCGTCTTTGACAGCGGAGGTCGAAACCCCGCCCGCATCCGAACCCGCATTGGGCTCGGTCAGCGCAAAGGCTGCCAGTTTTCCTTCATTAATGGTATCAAACATTTTTCGTTTTTGTTCTTCCGTGCCTGCTACCACCACCGGATACGAAGCCAACGCATTGGCTGCCGCTGATGTCGCAATTCCCGCGCAACCCTTGCCCAGTTCTTCATAAATCAAGGCAATGGATAGGGCGTCCAAGCCTGGTCCGTCATATTCTTCCGGAACCACCAGATTTAAAATACCGGCTTCATGAAACTTTTTGAGCAGCCCCGGCCGCATCTCGCTATTTTCGTCCATCTCATTAATATACGGTGTGATTTCTTTAGCAACAATTTCTTGCGCCATCTTTTTTAAGGCGATTTGGTCTGGTGTGAAATTGAAGTCCATGTGTGTCCTCCTTGATATAGTTGTATCAAAAAAAAACCCTTAGGCATAAGTATACCTTAAACAAGAAATTTTGTTAAGCCCTTCAAGCCGTAATTTGTACGTTAAGTTTTTCACACTGGAAACTATTTTTGTTTTTTTATTCGGTCGGCATATCAAACTTCCCCACAACAAAAAATGTGCCGCGGGCTTTGTTCAGCAGCACCTTGTCTGCCGTAAGGATTTCACATTCAACGACCAGGGTATGTTTGCCGTTATGAAGAACCCGGCCCACGGCATGAACTTCCGTGCCCGGATCGGGAGCTTTAATAAAATTCATGTTGAAATCCAGCGTCACCACCCGACGTCCGAGAGAAGCGCAGGCAACCCCCATCGCCGTATCGGCGACAGAGGCCAACGCCCCCCCATGCGCTACATTGTATAAGTTCGTATGCTTGGCGGGATCGATCGGCATAGTCAACTCGGCCATTCCCGGCTCGATATGTTGCATTTTCATGTCCAGTAAATTAACGAATGAATTTTGATCGTATATTTCCTGTAAATACTGCTTTAATATGGGAAACACCCTTTCTGTCATTCGGCCAAAGTCCTCAATGTTCGTGTCAGGACGTCGATCCCCGTCATAATATCCGCTGGGGTCGCCGATTCTTCCGGATTGTGACTGATCCCTTTCGCACAGGGAATAAAAATCATGCCTGTCGGTCCAAGGGTGGCCATATGCATGGCATCATGACCGGCTCCGCTGTTCATGCGCTTATACGAAACCTTCAAGTCCTTGCAGGCCGTCTCCACGGTATTGATGACCGACGGATGAAGTTTCACCGGTTTGTCTGAAGTCAGCACTTCGATTGAAACCGTCGTTCCCTCCGCTTCCGCAATAATGCTGATTTCATCTTTTAATTCCTGCAGCGTTTCTACAATGCTCTGATGATTGACGCCGCGAATATCGACCCACATTTCGGCGATCCCCGGGATTACATTCATCACTCCCGGATGCACTTTCAGGTTGCCGACCGTTCCCACCGTTCCCTCGCCGTAACGCGACAGCGCCACTTCCCGAACTGCCAGAACAATCTGCGCCGCCGTCACCAGCGCGTCTTCCCTGAAGTCCATCGGCGTAGTTCCCGAATGTCCCGGTGTCCCCTCCACTTTGATCTTCAGGCGGGTCGGCGCCGCAATCGCTTCCACGATGCCGATTGCAATTTCCTCATCCTCCAGAATCGGTCCCTGTTCGATGTGGAGTTCCACAAAAGCATGGATGGGTTCTCCCACGCGGGAAACAGCTTCAATCTGGTCGGAAGGCAGGCCCGCAGCAGCCAGCGCTTCAAAAAAACCCACACCCTGGGGATCTTTTGCCTTCGCCCATGCCTTGATGTCGGCCACTCCGGCCATGGCTTTGCTGCCCATCGTCGCAAAACCGAAACGGCTGGATTCTTCTGCCGTAAAAATGATGAGTTCCAGTGGATGCTTGGTGTGTCCGGTTTCCCGGATACGGCGAATCGCCGTCAGTCCGCCTACTACACCCAGAACGCCGTCATAGCGCCCGCCCTCGGGAACCGAATCGAGATGCGAACCGACGATCACCGGCGCAGCCGCGCCATCGCTTCCTTCCAAGCGTCCAATAATGTTGCCGATGCCATCCACCCGGATTTTCATGCCGAGCTCCTGCATCAATCCCATAACATAGCCTCGGGCTTTCAGTTCTTCTTCCGACAGCGCCAAGCGGGTAATCCCGTTGTCGCCCCGGCTAAAACCCGAAATCGTTTCCAATACATGCAATGCCCAATCCCTGTCCATATTTCTCTCCCTTCGCAGCTTTGGCTGCCCGTGTATCAAGATGTCAGAAAAGATAACACCATCAGGACAAGAATCCCGCCTGCAGCCACGCTGCCGATCAGCAGCGCCTTGCGATTCAGTTTGTTTACCTCTTCCCGGTTATGCGTCCGTTTCCCTTTTGCCCTTGAAATTGTACTCATAATCCAGCCTCCTCATCATAACAATAACAGTCGGATGAATATTCGTCAGGCTGTGTTAATTACTTCCCCATTCACCGGCAAACATCCTGCCGGCGGCAATAAAAATCACTGGCTTTTATAGAGTCGCGCATATCCTCCGCCTTTGGCCAACAACTCGGCGTGGGTTCCCTGCTCCACAATCCTGCCCCGATGCATGAGTAAAATACAATCGGCATTCACAATCGTGGACAATCGATGGGCCACCACCAACAAGGTCCGCTGCTGCGCCGCTTTTTCCATTGCGATTTGAACCAATGATTCCGTATAGCTGTCAATACTGGATGTTGCTTCATCCAGCATCAGGATGTCGGCGGAAGTCGCCAGCGCTCTGGCAAACGAAAGCAATTGCCGCTGTCCTGCAGATAGTGACGAACCCAGATACCCGGCCTGCGTATCATAGCCCTGCGGCAATTTTGCAATGAACGGATCTAAATTGGCCATTTGGGCGGCTTCTTCAATTTGCCGGCCGGATATGGCCGGGTTATACAAGGAAATATTTTCGCCGATGCTTCCCTTGAAGATGTGGACTTCTTGAAAAACGATGCTGATGCGATGGCGGAGAAGTTCAACCGGGAGTTCCCGAATATCAACGCCGTCCAATAAAATCCGTCCCCGTTGCGGCTGATAAAAGCCAAGCAGCAAACTGAGCAGCGTGCTCTTGCCGGAGCCGGACAAACCGACAATGCCGAAATATCCTCCGGCGGGCGTCGTGAAGCTGACACCGGACAACACCCAATGATCCGGTTCATATGCAAACCACACATCTTCAAAATCAATTCGCGCCGATGGACAACGTCCCGCAGGAACAGCCGGACCCGTTTCCCTTTCCGGTTCCGTCAGCATCGGTCGGATACGCTCCGCCGCAGCCAATGCGGATTGCAGCAGACTGTATTTTTCCGCCATATCTTTAATCGGCCAGAAAAACTTTTCCATATACCTCAGGAATGCGATGATTACACCGATTTCAATTCCATCTGCCAAGGATTCCAGCCAACCGAAATAAATGACCAAAATTACGGCTGCAAAATAAAGCAGATCTACCAAGGGACGAAATGCGGCAAATGTTCTCATTTCCGCCAGACCCGCCCGCAAATACTCAGTGTTCGCGTCTTGAAAGTTCCGTTCAGTGCTGGAAAAAGCGCCGAAAGCCTTGATAACGCCGATCCCGTTCAAACGTTCCTGAATGTAGGAATTCAACAGGGCCGTCTTTTCCCGCACGGCGCGGTACGCCCGCCGGGCATATTTCTGGTAAGCGGCGGCAATCAGAATCATGAGCGGCAACACCATGAAGGAAAGCAGGGCCAGTTTCCAGTGGATGGTCAGCATAACCACGATGATTCCGATCAGCATGACCGCATCGCTGGCAAAAGCAACCATCACTTCCGTATACAGATCTTTTACCGCATCGGTATCATTGGTCACGCGGGTTACCAGTCGTCCAACCGGCTGACTTTCCAGCGCATCCATGCTCTGGTTCAAAATATGATCAAACACTTTCTTGCGCACGGCCAGTATCACCTGTTGCCCCGCCTGCTGCAACAGCAAGCTTTCGCCATAAGCCAACAGAAGGCCGGCTGCCAGTGTCGCCAGATAGAAACCAAACAATTGGTTTAACCCGGGCAAATCGCGAATTGCAATGTAATAATCGATCGCCAGTTTCATCATGTAGGGACGCGCGAGATCC
>CAZSRN010000135.1:0-6414 GCA_964609115.1 uncultured Veillonellaceae bacterium
GGCCACGACTTTTGCCCCCTATAAGCCGAATCCTCTGTTTTTGCTACTGATCACACTAGGGACGGTGGCGGCAGGGGTGCTACTGATCAGTGTAACGATTCCGGTGCCCCGACGAATTCAGTATATGGTATTGGCGTTGTTTTCTCTGGGGTTGGGAGTACCCTTGTTCTTCGGAACCGCAACGCTGGTTCGGCAGATGACTGCATTCGGCAGTGCTGTATTGTTCCCAGTGCTGGCAATGACTTGGCAACTGGATTGCTGGCGTTCTACGGCGCCTCGCAGCGGCGCTCCCCTCTGGCGTATTCTACGCGATGGAATCGTCGGCCTGACCCGGACGTTTTTACTGGCTCTGGTGGGCGGCGCTTATTTGGCGGCCATTCTCGCCGATACGGGATTTTTGCTGGAAATGGAGATTTTCCGTGGCGTTAAATTGGCATTTGTGTTACCGTTGCTGTTGATCAGCATTGTATATTTGACCCGATTTAATTTGTTTCCTGGAGTGGATGCGGATGATTCGCGTCATCTCTGGGCAAAGCTGCTGCATGTTCTCGATTATCCCGCTTATATTAAAACCATCATGGCTTTTGGCGCAGCAGCGGCAGTGGCTTACGTTTTTGTCGGTCGGTCGGGACATGATGCAGGCGTTCCGGTGCCGGAAATTGAAATTAAACTGCGTCGTTTTCTGGAAGTATCCATGTATGCCAGGCCGCGGGAAAAAGAGTTTATGATCGGCCATCCGGCTTTTTTGATGGCTGTAATGGCGTTATATCGGAACTGGCCGCGTTTTTTCCACTTTGCTTTTGTCGTGGCGGCTACGATTGCTCAAGGATCCTTGGTTGAAACGTTTGCCCATATGCGGACGCCAGTGCTGATGTCCTTGGTGCGTGGCGCAAATGGATTGATTTTGGGAATTTTGCTCGGTGTAGCGGCGGTTATCGTTTTCCACTGGCTGCAGTCGCTTACCTTCCTGATGGGAAGGAGACTGCCGTCGAATGAATAAACTGGTGATCTCGGGATACTATGGATTTGGCAATGCCGGAGACGAAGCAATGCTGTCGGCGATGGTGGAGGCTTTTCGCGCAATTGATCCGAGTGTGGAGATTACCGTTATTTCCGGTAATCCGGAAGATACGCGGCGGCAATATGGAGTTTCGGCCATCCATCGCCTGAATTTGTGGGATATTGTGGGGGCTCTTCGTCAATCCGACCTGCTGATTAGCGGTGGGGGAAGCTTGTTGCAGGATGTCACCAGCGGCCGCAGTATTTTTTATTATTTGAGTATCATGCAGATTGCCTGTTGGTTAGGCCGTCCCATCATGCTGTATGCGCAGGGGATCGGTCCGATTCACAGCAAGTTGGCGCGGACGTTTATGAAGCATATTGGAAATTGCATTACGGTCGGGACCGTGCGGGATAAAGGATCGTTGGCCGAATTGGCGGGATTGGGCATCGGCGGACCGTGCGTAACGGTGACGGCTGATCCGGTGTTGGCGTTGGGGCAGGTATCACCTGAACCGGGTCGAGCACTCCTGGATAATCTTGCTTTGCGTGAAGAGGGCCCGCTGATCGGGTTTTCCGTACGCGAATGGCAGGGGCGGGATCATTACAAAGACGTATTTGCGGCAGTGGCTGATCGCTTGGTTGTTGAAGCCGGTGCACGCATCGTTTTTATTCCCATGCAGTGGCCGGATGATGTTCAGGCGTCCCGCCTGGTTGCAACCCGCATGCAACAGCCTCATGCCATACTCGAACAAAAGTGCAATACGCCGGAGTTGCTCTCCGTAGTATGCAATTTGGATTTATTAGTTGGAGTCCGCTTGCATGCGTTGATTTTTGCGGCAGTCATGGAAAGGCCTTTTGTCGGTGTTTCCTATGATCCTAAAATTGACCGCTTTTTGGAGACGCTGGGGGAACATCATGCAGGAACACTGGAGACCCTTACGACTGAAACATTGATGGAACGAATTTTGCAGATTCAAACGGATGAAATGGCTGCCGACCGTCGACATCAAAGAGTGAGGGAGCTGCGAGAGCAAGCCCTTGAAAATGCACGATGCGCCATGCAATTGTTGACGAAAAAAGGGGAACCCTGTTCCCCGTCGAATATTAATAAAGTTAAATAGAAAAATATCAGGAGTGTTCGATACTTTGATACAGTTAACAGAAGTTACGAAAATATTTGACGATGGATTTGTCGCATTGTCCGATTTGACACTAAAGATTGATAAAGGCGAATTTGCTTTTGTTGTCGGACCCAGTGGCGCGGGCAAGTCTACCTTGATTAAATTATTGTTTCGGGAGCAGTTGGTAACGTCCGGCGATATTATCGTTAATGGGCGTAATCTTTCTGCTTTGCAACCGCAGGAAATTCCATATTTCCGCCGTTCGCTCGGTATTGTATTTCAAGATTTCCGACTCTTGCCGGATAAAAATTGTTATGAAAATGTGGCGTTTGCCATGCGGGTTATCGAAGCCTCCCGTCGCGAGATCCAGCGCAGGGTAAAGCATGTGTTGGATTTGGTCGGATTGCTGCCGAAGGCGAAGATTTATCCGGCGCAGCTGTCAGGTGGAGAACAACAACGTGTCGCCATTGCAAGAGCGATTGTCAATAATCCCGCGGTGCTTATTGCTGACGAACCGACAGGAAATCTGGACCCGGATACTTCGTGGGAAACCATGAAGATTTTTGAACGTATCAATCAAACAGGAACGACAATTCTTATGGTGACTCATGACAAACCTATTGTGGACCAGATGATGAAGCGGGTTATTGCGCTTGAGAATGGCCGCATTACGCGTGACGAGTCCAAGGGAGCCTATGGCTATGAAGATTAGTACGGCAGAGTATTTTATTACCGAGTCGGTGCATTCCATCAGACGTAACGGACTTATGAGCGTTGCCTCGCTCATGACGGTGGCGTTATCGTTGCTGATTCTTGGAATTTTCACCATTGTTGTGATGAACTTGAACCACATGGCATCCGTGCTGGAATCACAGGTTCAAGTGACGGTATATTTGCAGGACTCGCTCAAGGACCTGGAAGTCCGGGAAATTGGGACCCGAATTACAAAATTGCCGGGAGTGACGCGAGTCACTTTTGTCAACAAGGAAGAAGCCCTGGGACGCTTCAAGCAGAGGCTCGGAGCACAACAAGGCTTGTTGGCTGAACTGGGTGAAGCCAATCCGTTGCCAAACTCATTCGAAGTCAAGGTTGATCGGCCGGATCGAGTAAAAACTGTGGCGTTGGCTATTTCACAATTCAAAGGAATTGAAGCCGCCCGCTATGGGCAGGAAGTTGTTGAGCAGCTATTTAGCCTCACCCGAATGGTGAGGATTTTTGGCGTAATATTGATCATTTTTCTTGGCTTGGCCGCATTATTCATTATCGTGAATACCATTCGGCTGACGGTGTTTGCCCGGCGGCGGGAAATCGGCATTATGAAGTATGTGGGCGCGACCGATTGGTTTATCCGGTGGCCGTTTATCATTGAAGGCGTTTTACTGGGAACGTTGGGCGCTTTTTTTTCCGCGTTGTTATTGACTCAGTTTTACAGTATGGTGACTGGACAAGTATATGAATCGTTGGCTTTTTTGCCCTTGTTGCCTCCCTATCCGTTTTTGGGCTATGTGAATATTTTTCTGCTCTTTGCGGGAATTGGCATAGGTATTTTGGGCAGTATGATTTCAGTGAAAAAGTTTCTCAAAGTCTGAGACTGGGGGTGCGGGATGCAGGGAAAACTTTTTTTGCGGCGGATGGTGTCGACAGTTCTTGTACTGTCGTTTGCTTTATGCGTGGTGACGCCGGTGCTGGCGGATGAGCTGGAAGACAAGCAACAGGAACTCAACAGTATTCAGCAACAGGCTGAGGAGCAGCAACGCAAGGCGGAACGGGCGCGTAACAAGGAACGAAGCGTTTCCGAACAACTGAGAATTATACAGGCGGAACTGAGTGCGGCGGAGGATGAATTTGACGCGATTAACGACCAATTAACCCAGACCGAGGAACAGATCAGAGCCAATATTGAACTTTCTGCCCGCCTTGTGAAGAAATTGGAGGCGCAGACCAAGACGCTGCACCGCCGGATGCGGGATATTTATAAAAACGGTCAGGTTAATTATCTGGATGTTTTATTCGGCGCCAAGGATTTTAATGATTTCGTCAGCCGAATGGATATTCTGAAAAAAATATTGGCGTATGATAACGCACTGATCCGGGGAACCAAAGCGGACAGGGAAGCGCTGAATAAAGCGCAGGCGCAGTTGGAAGCCGATCGGATCAAGATTGTTGCTTTGCGAAAGCAGGCTGCGGCGAAACGTGAAGTAGTGGCAGCCCGACGACAGGAGCGGCAGGGTGTATTGAATGCTGCGACCTATGAAAGGGAAACAGCCGAGCAGGCCTATCGCGAATTGATTGAAACCTCGAAAGAGATTGAAACGATGATTCGCCGGATACAGTCGGGAGAAAAGAATGTCGGCGGCAGCACGGGTACAATGCTGTGGCCGGCGGAAGGCGAAATCACTTCTCCGTTTGGTTGGCGGACACATCCGATTTTTGGCACGCAACGCCTGCATACCGGAATCGATATCGGCGCCGATTACGGCGACGCTGTCAGAGCGGCTGACGGCGGAGTCGTCATTGAGGCCGACTGGATGGGCGGCTATGGTAATGCGGTTATTATCGACCATGGAAATGGGATATCAACCTTGTATGCTCACAATTCGCAACTGTTGGTCGGTGAAGGGCAGGCCGTCGCCAAGGGCCAAACGATTTCCCGGGTTGGTTCTACGGGTTATTCCACCGGACCCCATCTGCATTTCGAAGTTCGGCAGAATGGTTCACCGGTGAATCCGTTGAATTTCCTGCCCTGATAAAAATGAGGTGTAAAAATAGTGAACAGTCGTCGTAATATTATTATCGGCGCCATCCTGCTCGTAGTGATGACGTTCGTTCTTACTGCGGGCGGGGCTCTGTATCTTTTTGATCAAATGGTTCCGGACGCAACAGGCGCTCTGAAATTAATGCGGGCGGTGGACGTGGTACGCAACCGCTACATTGAAGAAGTTCCAGTTGAAACGTTGATGAACGGGGCAATCCGGGGAATGGTGAATTCTCTCAATGACCCCTATTCCATTTATATGGACGCGAAAATGTACAAGGAATTCCGGATGGAGACCGAAGGGTCCTTTAGCGGAGTAGGAATTGTCATCAGTGTAAAGGACAAGCAGTTGACGGTTGTGTCGCCGATTGAAGGAACTCCGGGGGACAAGGCGGGTATTCGCAGCGGGGATCAAATTATAAAAATTGACGGCAAAGAAACCAAAGAATTGGCGCTGGACGAAGCGGTCAGCAAGATACGCGGCAAGGAAGGCACGGACGTGACTTTGACTATGCGCCGGGGCGACAAGGTGAAGGATGTCAGACTGACTCGCGCCAATATCCAGATCAAAACGGTATCCAGCCGGATGCTGCCGGAGAAGATTGCGGTGATTCGTCTGTCCATGTTCAACGAGCAGACAGCGGGTGAATTTTATAAGCAATATGAAGCAATGGAAGCTCAGGGAATGAAGGCATTGGTTCTGGATTTGCGGGATAATCCCGGCGGGCTTTTGGATTCCAGTGTACGGGTTTCAAACAAATTGGTTCCCAAAGGACCGGTTGTCTCCGTGGTAACGCGGAATGGCGAAACAGAAGTTCATCGTTCCCAGTTGGACCAAGTAAAATATCCATTGGTAGTATTGGTGAACGGCGGCAGCGCCAGCGCATCGGAGATTGTAGCGGGAGCGGTACAGGATACGGGAGCCGGAACCCTGATTGGAACCAAAACGTTTGGTAAAGGGTCCGTTCAGTCGATTTTGAAATTAAGCAACGAGACGGCTATCAAGCTGACGATTGCCAAATACGCAACGCCAAAGAATCGTTTTATCAATGGAATTGGCATTGAACCGGACATCAAGGTTGAAAATCCGGAAAACAAAAACGGCGCGGAAAACTTGTCCGGTCGGTTGCCCTTTACAGGGAAAGAGGGACAATCTGGACCTGATGCACCGTCCGACCTGCAGATGGAGGCGGCGGTCAGCTTGCTCAAAGGCAAAATCTGATGGAAATGCCGTGGCTTGAGCTCTTCAAAATGTTGCTCATCACGACGGTGGCAGTATTTTTGGAGCCGCTGTTCTGGGGCATTTTGGGGATTGTCGCGTATCAGTACTGGCTCATGCAGAAGCAACAGCTTTCCATGTTTGGTGTGTCGGGAACCCCAATTGGCAAACGAGTCCGGTGGGCGATGCTTTATGGAACCGTGGGCGGTCTAATGGGGAGCATGGTTCTGACGATAGTCGGCGTCAATATCGAACGGATGGGTTTTCAATACATCTGGCCGTTGGCGATTGGGTTGGCGCTAATTAATGTAAGGTTT
>CAZSRN010000136.1:0-6405 GCA_964609115.1 uncultured Veillonellaceae bacterium
CGCCCATACCATTACGGATTTCAAGACGTTGAAACGGGAACTGCAAAAAACGCGCAGCCGGGGCTGGGCAATGGATGATCAGGAAGAACGATTGGGTCAGCGCTGCATTGGCGCACCCATCTATGACTACCGCGGGGAAATGATCGCCGCCATCAGTGCCAGTGGGAATCTGGAAACATTGCCGGACGAGAAAATATCGACCGTTGCCGCGTATGTAATGCGTATTGCCCGGGAAATATCACGCAAAATCGGCTATATTGCCTGAAGGAACTTCCGGCCCAAAGCGCGGATTCATTGACGAGTTTCATGGGAGCATGAGGCTCGTTTTTATTTTGTTCCATTCTGTGGAACGACCATTCCGAATCTTGAGAATTCCGCATTGTGCAGTGGGCAGGAAAGACTAAAATAAAATTGGTAGACAATCCTGAACATTGCAAAAAACAAAAAGGGGTGCGGAAGATGAATATGCTGATCAATGGAAATAAGGTGGCGACGGCAAGCGGCGCCGTCATCGAAGTATTGAACCCGGCGACCGGAAAAATCGTAGCGACCATTCCGGATGGAACCAAGCAAGATGTCGACAGCGCGGTGACTGCCGCTAAAGCAGCGCAAAAAGCCTGGGCCAAAGTTCCTTTGTGGCAGCGGGGCGAAATCCTTTATAAGTTTCTGGAGCTGGTCGAAAAGCATAAAGCGGAATTGGCGTCGTTGTTGTCGCAGGAAAGCGGCAAACCCATTACCGAGGCGACCGGCGAAATCGCCAATGTGCCCATTGCTTTCACTGCCTGTGTTGAGAAGGCCAAGCACCTTTACGGTGCGGTAATCCCGGCAGGTGGTGAAAAAAACCAGGACAGCAATCTCCAATTTACGGTGCATGAGCCGCTGGGGGTCGTAGCTGCCATTATTCCTTTCAATTTCCCGGTGGATTTATTCGGGCAGAAAGTGCCGCCTGCCTTGATGGCCGGTAATTCCGTGATCGTAAAGCCGCCGCAGGATAATCCGCTGACGTTGCTGACCTTAAGCGATCTGCTGCAGGAAGCCGGGGTACCGAAGGGAGTGATCCAGATCGTGACCGGCCGCGGCGAAGTTGTCGGCGCAGCACTCGTATCCCATCCCGGCGTAAATGCGATCAGTTTCACCGGCAGCACCAACGTCGGAATTTCCAACATGGAAAGCGCCGCCAAGAATCTGACGCCGGTAATGCTGGAACTCGGCGGCAACGATGCTTTCATTGTATTGGAGGATGCGGATATCGATCTGGCCGTGGAAGAAACCGTCTGGGGCCGGATGTATAATGCGGGACAAGTTTGCTGCGCGAGCAAGCGTTTTCTCGTGCATAATGCGGTAAAAGCGGAATTTACCGCCAAACTGAAAGCGCGGCTGGAAAAAATCAAAGTAGGCGCGACCGACCAACCGGACACGCAAATGGGGTGCCTGATCAGCGAGCGTGCGGCAAAAGGGGTGGAAGCCCAAGTCAACCGGACGATTGAGGAAGGCGCCAAGCTGCTTCTGGGCGGAACTCGCAATGGCGCATTCTATACGCCGACCATTTTGACGGACGTGACGAAAAATATGGAAGTCGCCAAAGACATGGAAATTTTCGGGCCGGTTGTGCCGATTATCGGAGTGGACAGTCTCGATGAAGCGGTGGAAATCGCCAATGCCTCGATCTTCGGCCTGTGCGGCTGCGTGTTTACCCGCGATATGAAAAAAGCGTTCCAGGTTGCCTATCGTCTGGAGTGCGGCGGCGCGGTCATCAATGGCGCAAGCTTCTTCCGTTCCTTTGAAATGCCTTTCGGCGGCTACAAATTCAGCGGACTGGGAAATGAAGGAATCATGACGACATTGGAAGAAGTTACCCATACCAAGACGGTGGTACTGAAAAATATTTTGGGCTAAAGCACGAGGACGAACAGAAGATGCTGTGAAATAGGATGAAATAAATTTATGAAAAGAGGCTGTGAACATGCTACAGGCAAAAGTGGCGTCCAGTACCTTGAAAGATTCCTATGAAGCCGGAAAAGCGGCGGCCGGTCAGATTGCAGCGGAGTTGAAAGACATCAAAATTGCGTATATGTACAGCAGCGTGGCATACGACCAACAAGCGCTGCTGGATGGAGTCAAGGCTGTGCTGGGCGATACGCCGGTGATCGGCAATACTTCCTTTACCGGGGTTATTACCCCGGCCGGCTATATCGGCGGAGAAACCTTTGTCGGATTGATGGCGCTCTCTGATTCCGAATTGACCGTCGGCGTCGCGGGACTGCCCAAAGCCGGCAGTGCGCGGGCCACCGGGCGCAAGGTTGCGGAACTGGCGATGCAGAAAGCCGGGAAAAACCGCAAACCGGATTACTTCTATATGGTGGCGCCGCCGGGAGAAGAGGAGTATTACCTGAAAGGGGTCAGCGAAGTCATCGGCCGGATTCCTTTTTTTGGCGGCAGCGCCGCAGACAATTCGATCAGCGGCGAATGGCTGCTGTATACCCAGGCGGGTGCGTTTGCCGATGGCGTGGCGGTGGCACTGTTCTATTCGGATAAACCTTTTGCCAATGAATTTACCGGCGCTTACCGGGAAACCGGTAAATACGGCATCATCACCAAAATTGCCGGTGACCGGACCTTGGTGGAAATTGACGGCATGCCGGCTGTAGACAAGTATGTTGCTTGGCAGGGGTGCCCGGCAGATGCGGCGATCGGCGGGAATCTGCTGGTTACGGCCATTACTGCGCCACTCGGAGTAAAAGATCCGCTTGGCGACCTGATCGCGGTTCGCCATCCGATGAACGGAAATGACGATCACTCCATGGCGATCGGCAACAATCTGGCAGTCGGGACGGCAGTGGGATTGCTGGCGGCGTCGGTGGATGAACTGATTGATTCCGCCGGGACTACGCTGGAGAAACTCAAAACAAAACTGGGTGCTCCCGCCGGAGCGTTTCATCTGGTTCACTGTGGCGGCCGCCGGGCCGGGATGGGGGATCGCATTGATGAAGTGTACGCCAAGGTGAAGTCGGTGGCAGGCGATGTGCCGTTTTTGGTTGAATTTACTTTTGGCGAGTACGGGTTTGCCGATGACGGCCGCAATACCTGCGGCGGATTGATGCTTTCCTTCACGGGATTCGGCAAGTAATCCACCATAATTGCTCTGGAAAAACGCTGGTCGGGTAGGGTAACGCCTATCGGAGCAGCGTTTTTTTGTGTTCAATTCAAAGCGAAAATTTGTTACAATGGAAACGAAAAGGTTAGAGGAGGGGAAATTGAATTTGCCGGAACTGCAAGTGATTTTAGATAGTACAGCGCGGGTAAGCGCTGATTTTTTGGCCCGCAATCCACGGATACATATTGTCGGGCTTACGGTACGGGTCGGTTCAAAGGAATGGCGGGAAGAGGATCTTTCCTGTGAACAGATGTTTGAAGCAGTAAAACAAACCGGGTTGCCGCCCAAAACTTCGCAGCCGTCCAGCGGCGAATTTTTGCGTGTGATGCGCCCGCTGGCCGAAGCAGGACAGCCGATGCTGGTGGTTACCTTGTCGGGCGGACTCAGCGGGACCGTGCACGGGGCGGAGGCGATACGCACGATGTTGCCGGAAGCCCGCATCGAAGTCGTTGACTCAGGCTCAACGTCGTTCGGCATGCAGTGGCTGGCTGAAGCCGCATTGAAATTTTCCGATCAAGGAATGGACCTGCACGAGGTTACGGAACGCATCCGGGCCATGGCGCAGGCAACCTGTACTATTTTTATTCCCGACACATTGGATTATTTGCACAAGGGCGGTCGCATCGGCGGCGCCGCCCGATTAATCGGCAATATTTTACAGATTCGCCCGGTGTTGTATCTGGTGGACGGCAAAGTGCAGATTTTGGATAAAGTACGGACGCGAGCCCGGGCGGTCGAACGCATTTTGAGCGAGGTTGGTCAATATGACGATCTGGCTTATGTTTGCAGCGCAGGAATCGGCGGGGCGGTCGGCCGGGAGATCATCGAGCAACGGGCGGCGGCGTGTTTTGAAGGCGTACCTCATTTCGGCGGAGAAATTAGTCCGGTGATTGCCGCACATGTGGGGCCGGGTACAATCGGCATGGTATTTCAGCGGAAGGTTACAGAAGGATAATCTCATCAGGAAGAGACAGAGTACGGAGGGTTTACGTGGAAACATCACAGGGATTTATTAGCGGCGCAGATTTCCGCCGCATGATCGTGGGTTCATATGGAACTTTTTTGCGGGAACATGAGGCGATCAACCGCTTGAATGTCTTTCCGGTTCCGGATGGCGATACGGGGACCAACATGCTGCTGACATTGCAGGCAGTTGCCCGGACCCTGCAAGAAGCGCCGAACAATGGAATCGGCTCGTTGGCCAAAAAGGCGTCGGACAGTGCGCTAATGGGGGCCCGCGGCAATTCGGGCGTCATCCTTTCGCAAATTTTCCGGGGGCTGGGCCGAGGGCTGAGGGGAAAAGAAACGGCTCGCTATGATGAAATCGGCAAGGCTTTTCAGTATGGAATTTTATATGCTTATCGGGCCGTGGCCCGTCCGGTGGAAGGAACCATCCTTACCGTCGCCAAAGGCATTGCCAAGGGAGCGCATCGGGCGGTGAGGGACAACCGTTCACTGGAAGAGGTGCTGCGGGAAGCGGTGCGGGCGGGCCGAAAAGAACTGGAACGGACGCCGCAGCTGTTGCCTGCGCTGGCTGCTGCCGGGGTCGTCGATGCGGGCGGATTGGGACTGCTTGTTTTCATCGAAGGTTGTTTGGAAGGGCTGAGTGGTGAATATGCTGCGCCGGAATCCGGCTTTGACCGGGAACTGCTTCCGGCAAGCGGGGAAGTAGAGCAGGCAGACCCGACGCATCCCTATTGCACGGAATTTCTGGTGAAGAACAATACCGTCACGGCGTCTGCAGCGCATCGCGCATTGCAGGATCTGGGCGTATCCCTGATTGCCTGCGACGGAGACAATTTGCTGAAAGTGCACATTCATACGGCGCATCCCGGTGCGGTGCTGGAATTGGCGACTGCCTGGGGGTCTTTGTCCGGCATCAAGATCGACAACATGCTGGAGCAAAACGCCCAACTTCCGGCGGCCCGCGCGGCAACGGAACCGGTGGCGGTCATCAGCGTGGCGGCTGGGGACGGATGGATCGACATCATGAAGAAGATGGGCGCGCAAATCGTGATTTCCGGCGGGCAAACCATGAATCCGCCGGTTGAGGAGTTTGTGGCTGCCGTTCATCAAGGCTCCGCCCGGCACTATATCATCCTGCCCAACAACCGCAACATCATTCTGGCGACCCTGCAGGCGCAAAAAATTCTTGGCGATCGGGTTTCCATCGTTCCTACGACGAACATTCCGCAAGGATTGGCGGCGTTATTGGGCTTCGACCCGACAGTGCCGCCAGAAATCAATGTGGCGAACATGCAGGGCCGGGCTGAAAAAATCCGGGCCGGAGCGGTAACGCAGGCGGTGCGGGACAGTATGCTGCAGGGCCGAAAAGTGCCGGAGGGGCGCTGGATCGGGGTAGTGGATAACTGCGTGATGTGCGATGGCGATAGTGCAGAGGCGGCGTTGTTGGGATTGCTCGAACAACTGGTAGGGCCGGACTCTGAACTGATTACGCTGTATACGGGCGCCGACGCTAAGGACGCGCCGCCACAGACGTTGCAGGCAGTTCGAACCCGCTTCCCTTCGTTGGAAGTGGAAACGTATGCGGGCGGTCAGCCTTATTATCATTTTATTATCGGGGTGGAATAAACGGGTCTGCCGGCGAAAATTATTTGTCGGCAGCGGCTGGAGCGGCGATCTGGAAGGGATTTACTTGACAGCCCGTTTCGGAAACTATACAATCAAATCAACAATTAATGAATAGCAATTTTCGGGTAAAACTGACGATAACTTCATTATGAAGCAAAGGAGCATGTTATGGACAAGAATATAACCGAATTGCTGCGGGAAAACGGGTTTAAGGTGACGCCCCAACGGTTGGCCGTGTATGATGTTTTGGCCAATACCAAGGAACACCCAAACGCGGAAATGATTTTCAGCAGCCTGCAGGCGACATACCCTACGATGAGCCTGGCGACTGTGTATAAGACGATTGATATTCTGCAGGAAATCGGGTTGGTTCAAGTCCTCAACGCAGGGGAAGACAGCTTCCGTTATGATGCGGATATGTCGGATCATGCACATGTCCGTTGTATCGAATGCGGTCGGGTGGACGACGTTTTTGATCTGGACGCATCAAAAATTACACGGGAAATTGAGGCCGGTACCCATTATCGGTTGGTCGGTCAGCAATTTTATTTTTACGGGGTATGCCCTGAATGCCGGAAGGCGACTGAACAGCATTAATCCGTTGCCGCAGCAGGGAACCCGGGCGAACCGGGTTCTTTTTTTTGCAGGAATCTGAAATG
>CAZSRN010000137.1:0-6362 GCA_964609115.1 uncultured Veillonellaceae bacterium
AGGCGATGTAATTTTCGTCGAAAAACTGGCCGGCGAAGTGGATGATGCATTGGTATTCACAGATGTGCTGACCGTCGTTCAGGATGGAGATGTCAAAGTGGGCGCTCCGTTTCTGGAAGGCGCCAAAGTGACCGGTAAAGTCGTGAAACAAGGCAAGGACAAAAAGATTCTGGTCTACAAGTACAAGTCCAAAGCCAACTATCGACGGAAACAGGGTCATCGTCAACCCTACACGAAAGTTTCGATTGAAAAAATCGAAGCCTAAGCATGATCCGGGTCAAGATCGAACGGGATTCCAAGGGATGGATTCAAGGATTTGAAGCAAAAGGTCATGCGGATGCAGGTCCCAGGGGGAATGATATTGTCTGTGCGGCAGTATCGGTTCTTACAGACTCGGTCTTTTTGGGATTGGACCGGCACTTGCATCGGGCGATGGAATGGAGCGCGGATAGCGGCGACATTTCAGTTCGGTTAAAGGACGCCCCGGATGACTTGACGGAAGCTATTCTTACTACCTTGGTTCTCGGGTTAACGGAAATTCAAAAAATATATCCGGATAAACTCCGGATTCTGTAGTGCAGGAGGTGACACCGATGTTTTTGTTTGATCTTCAACGGTTTGCACATAAAAAAGGGGTCGGCAGCTCCCGTAACGGTCGGGACAGCCATTCACAACGACTGGGAACCAAAGAGCCGGACGGCAAATTAGTGCCTGCCGGAAGCATCCTGGTTCGTCAAAGGGGTACTCGCTTTCATCCGGGACATAATGTAGGAATGGGCAGTGACCATACCTTGTTTGCCAAAATTACCGGTAAGGTAGCTTTTGAGCGACGGGGCCGCGATCTGCGCCAGATCAGCATTTATCCGGTAGAACAGGCGCAGTAGGCAAATCACTGGTTGAGTGAAGAAAAATATATAATTTGATTATATATTGCAGTGAATCCCACGGTCTTCCACCGTGGGATTTTTTGCAGTTACAGGGAAATCTCCGGGTAGCCATAGTACGACACAGGAATTTTACCAATGAAGGCGAAGTATAATAAAAACAGCGCCGAATAAAAGGAGCAAATATGTTTATCGACCGGGCAAAAATAAGTGTCAAGGCAGGCGACGGCGGCGACGGCATGTCGAGTTTCCATCGGGAAAAATTTGTGGCCAAGGGCGGTCCTGACGGTGGCGACGGAGCTCGCGGCGGGAATATTGTTTTGGTAGCGGACCGGAACATGAATACGCTGCTGGATTTTCGTTACAAGAAGAAATTCAAGGCGAACCGTGGCGGAGCCGGTGAGGATAACAACAAATATGGCCGCAAGGCGGATGATATTTTTATCAAGGTTCCGGTGGGAACTTTGATATTTGACGACGAGAGCGGTGGCTTGATCGCCGATCTGGTGGAAGACGGGCAGCAGGTCGTCGCGGCGCGAGGCGGTCGGGGTGGCAGGGGAAATGCGCGTTTTCCCAATAGTGTGAACCGGGCGCCGACCTTTGCCGAACATGGAGAGCCGGGGGAAGAAAAAAAACTGCGGCTTGAACTCAAATTGTTGGCGGATGTGGGACTTGTCGGGTATCCCAGCGTGGGAAAATCGAGTATTATTGCCACGGTATCGGCAGCCCGACCGGATATTGCAGCCTATCATTTTACGACACTGACGCCGGTGTTGGGAATCGTTAAGATCGACGATTCGACGAATTTTGTCATGGCTGATATTCCAGGATTGATTGAAGGGGCCCATGAAGGAAAAGGATTGGGCTATGAGTTCCTTCGGCATGTCGAGCGAACCCGTCTGATTATTCATGTGTTGGATGTATCGGGAATAGAGGGACGCGATCCACTGGAAGATTACCGAACGATCAATGCGGAGTTGGCCGCTTATAGTGAGTTTCTGGCGGGTCGGCCTCAAATTGTGGCTGCAAATAAAATGGATCTGCCGGAAGCCCGGACGAATTTTCCGGCTATTGAAGCGGCGCTTACGGCGGAGGGACGCGAGGTATTTCCCATTTCTGCGGCAACAGGCGAGGGCTTGAAGGCACTCATCCAGAGAGCGGCCCAATTGCTGGCAACATTGCCGAAAGAAATCGCGCCGGCGGTTCCGGTTGCGGTGGAACCGACTGAATCGACGGATGCGGAGTTCACCATTCGGCGTGACGACAGCGGTGCATTTATCGTTGAGGGCAAGAACATTGAACGGTTGGTGGCAATGACCCGTTTCCATGACGAGGAGAGTTTGCGCCGCTTTCAGAACATTTTGCGCCGCAACGGGATTGATGATGCGTTGCGGGAGCGCGGGATCAAGGAAGGCGATACTGTACGCATCCGCGAAATGGAATTTGATTTCAGCGAATAACAGGAGGCCCTTCACATGTTTGACAGGAACCAACTGCAGGCGGCCCATCGCATTGTAGTCAAGGTGGGAACCAGTACATTAACGTACGGTAATGGAAAATTGAATTTTTCCCGCATTGAGGGATTGGTTCGGGAACTCGCGGATGCGGTGAACGCAGGCAAACAAATTTTGCTTGTCAGTTCAGGCGCGGTGGGGGCCGGAATGGATCGACTGGGTTGGAAGGAAAAACCTAAAACGATACCGGAAAAACAAGCGGCTGCTGCTGTCGGGCAGGGTATTCTTATGCATACTTACGAAAAACTGTTCGGCGAGTATGGACAGATAGTGGCCCAGGTGCTGCTGACACGGGAGGACTCGGTCAACCGCCGCCGCTATGCCAACTCCCGCAATACCCTGCTGACGTTGCTGAATATCGGCGTTATTCCGATTATCAACGAGAACGATGCCGTATCCATCGATGAATTGAAAATCGGCGACAATGATACGTTGTCCGCCAGTGTGGCGGCGATTGTCGATGCGGACTTGCTGATCATTCTGTCTGACGTGGAGGGGGTTTATTCGGCCAATCCGCAAACCGACCCTGCCGCGCAGCTGATCCCCGAGATTGAGGAAGTTACCCCTGCAGTCGAAGCGATGTGCGGCGGGGCAGGGACATTGCGAGGCACCGGCGGCATGCTGACCAAAATGACGGCGGCCCGGATGGCGATGAACTCCGGCATTGTGATGGTTATTGCATCAGGAACTGCCGATGGCGTCGTGAAAGCAGTGCTGGCCGGAAAGCCTGTGGGAACATTGTTTCCACCCAGCCAAAACCGGCTACAGTTCCGCAAACGCTGGTTGGCTTTCGGCGCTCGGATCAAAGGCCGCCTGACGGTAGACAAAGGCTGCGCCCAGGCGATTCTGACTACGGGATCGAGTTTGCTGGCGGCCGGGATCAAGGACGTTGAGGGTAATTTTGAACAGGGGAATACAGTGAGTATTGTCAACCCGGAAGGCTGGGAGATTGCCCGGGGTCTGGTCAACTACAACCATGGCGATACCCGCAGAATTATGGGCGCTCATACTCATGAAATCCTGGAAATTTTGGGGCACAAGCCCTACGATGAGGTCGTGCACCGGGACAATCTGGTCCTGTTGAGCCGACACGAAACGGAGGAAGCAAGATGTTAACGAGAAGAATGGACTTGACGATCAGTACCAACAAGATGGAGCAATCAAAAGAGTTTTACATGGAGTATCTGGGGTTTGAACTGGTTTTTGAGAACGATTGGTACATTGAACTGTTGGCGCAGGGCAGCACAACGATGGGAGTTAGTTTTGTCATGCCCGATTTATCGGCGGGTGAGAAATTTACCGGAAAAGGCATGATTTTATCTTTTGAGGTGGAAGACGTCGATGCGGAGTACGCTCGGCTGAAAGCCGCCGGAGTATTGATCTGCGAAGAACTAAAGGATAAGGCATGGGGTGAACGAAGTTTTGTGATCAATGATCCGAACGGGGTTCACATCTATATTTACAAGTCCATTCCACCTACTCCGGATTATCAAAAGATTTATAATTCCTTCAAGAAATAACCGGACGGGGTGAGGACATGAATTTGAAAGCGGAACTTGAACGGTTGGGCGCTCAGGCCAAACTGGCTTCGCGTCAATTGGCGTCGTTGTCCACTGTCGACAAGAACAGGGCCCTGTTGGGCATGGCGGATTTGCTGCAGTCGGAACAGGACCGGATTTTGAAAGCCAATGCGGTGGATGTGGCGGCAGGGAAACAGATGGGGTTGTCGGATGCGTTGATCGATCGTCTGCGCCTGACGACGGAACGAATCGACGGAATGGCGGAAGGACTTCGGCAGGTAGCGGCGTTGTCTGATCCAATCGGAGAATGTTTGTCCGGCGGACTTCGACCCAATGGACTTGAAATCCGGAAGATCCGGGTGCCCTTCGGCGTGATTGCCATGATTTATGAAGCGAGGCCCAACGTGACGGTGGATGCTGCCGGATTATGCCTGAAGACAGGTAATGCCGTTATTTTGCGCGGTGGTTCCGAAGCGATTGAATCCAATAAAGTTCTGGCTGAGATTCTCATCAGAGCGGGACAGGCTGCAGGGATTCCTGACGGCGCCGTTGCGTTGATCGAAACGACTGATCGTGAAGCAGTAAATCTATTGCTGAAGATGAAACATTGCATCGACGTCATTATTCCCCGGGGCGGTGCGGGCCTAATTCGCACGGTCGTCGAAAACAGTACGGTACCGGTTATTGAGACGGGTATTGGAGTTTGCCATACCTTTGTGGATGAGTCGGCCGATCTGGAAATGGCGGCGAATATTGCATTCAATGCTAAAGTTTCCCGGCCCGGCACATGCAATACCATGGAAACTTTGCTGGTCCATCGGGCGGTTGCTGACAAATTGCTGCCGCTGTTGCTTGAACGGTATGTCAAGGCAGGGGTCGAGTTGCGGGGCTGTCCTGAGACAGCGGCGCATCATTCGGCTGTGAAACCGGCGACGGAGGAAGACTGGGCGACCGAATATCTGGATTATATTTTGTCGGTGAAAGTGGTAGGTTCTTTGGAAGAAGCGGTGGATCATATCGGTCGTTTCAGTACCAAGCATTCGGAAGCCATTGTAACCCGGGATTATGACAATGCCCGGCGTTTTCAGCAGCAGGTGGATGCGGCCGCCGTATATGTCAATGCATCGACGCGGTTTACCGACGGTTTTGAATTCGGCTTTGGCGCGGAAATTGGCATCAGTACGCAAAAATTACATGCAAGGGGGCCGATGGGGCTTGCAGAATTGACGTCCGTCAAGTATCTGGTCAATGGAAATGGGCAGATTCGATAAGCATAGGGACAGGATGTTCATAAATAGTTCACAATTTTGTCACAGGAGTTTCATCCTTCCGTTCTATACTAAAGATGAAACCATGAAAGTTGGGAGGATCGGTTCATGCAAAGCATCCTGAACACCCTGAAGAAATACAGATGGGGATTGGTATTGCTCCTTGTACTTGTCGCAGGCGGCTATTACGCATATGGGTATTTTCAGGCGCAGAACAAGCCGAAATCGGCAGGGCGTCAGGTCAAGGTCGAACTGGGAGATATTGTTGCGGTGGTTTCGGCCACAGGTACGATTTCACCGGTCGATAACATAAATGTCAGTTCGAAAATTACGGGTCTTATTACAGAAGTGAAAGTAGTAGAAAACCAGCATGTGAAGGCAAATGATGTCTTGGTCGTGCTGGATGATACGAAATACCGGGCGCAGGTCGCCCAGGCCGGAGCCCGGTTGGCGAACGCCGAGTCCAACTATGAACGGGCTCGCAAAATGACTAATGCGGGAGGATATTCCCGTCAGCAGATGGATGCCGCAAAAATGGACTTTGATGTTGCAACGGCCACGTATGACGATGCGGTTTCCAATCTGGAAGATACCGTGATCAAGGCGCCGATTTCCGGCATGGTCATCGGCAAGCCGATTCCGGCGGGACAGACGGTATCTCCGGGTATCTCCAACCCGATGGTGTTGCTGACTATTGCAGATCTGGCCAAAATGCAGATTGAAGCTCTGATCGATGAATCGGATATCGGAAAGATCAAATTAGGACAGAAAGTGTCGTTTACAGTTGATGCCTACCCGGAAAAAACGTTTGCCGGAAAAGTTGCGGTTATTTCCAACAAGGCCAATGTACAGCAAAATGTCGTATATTATTCGGTGTTCATCGATGTCGAATCTCCGGAAGGGTTGCTGAAACCGACCATGACCGCGCGGGTTTCCGTACATGTGGGAGAGCGCAACAACGTGCTCATCGTGCCGACACTGGCGATCAAAGACAATAAGGGGCAGCGATTCGTGCAGGTGCTGCGGAACGGACAATCCCAACCGGAACCGGTCAAGATCGTCACCGGTATGTCGAGCGAAGACCGGATTGAGGTTGTGAGCGGATTGCAGCAAGGAGATACCATTGTGTTGCCGCAGAGCGGAGCGGGTGGAAATCGTATCCCGGGCGGTGGAGCC
>CAZSRN010000138.1:0-6298 GCA_964609115.1 uncultured Veillonellaceae bacterium
AATTGCAATGCGGACATATAAAGTCAATCCCAATGAAATTGACGCGATTCTTATTACCCATTTACACGGCGATCATTTTGGCGGGATTCCTTTTTTTATCTTGGACGCCCAACTGATTAGCAAACGAACGACCCCTCTTGTTATAGCCGGGCCGCCGGGAACGCGGCAGCGGATACTTGAACTCATGGAGGCCATGTTTCCCGGTTCATCGAAAATCCAGCAAAAGTTTACTCTGGATATAAGAGAGGTAGAGATGGAGTGTCCCGCTGAAGTTGCCGGCATTCGCATCACCTCCTATCTTGTGTCGCATCCTAGTGGAAATCCTTCGACTGCTTTGCGATTGGAAGCCGGCGATAAAATCATCACCTATACCGGGGATGCGGAATGGTCGGAAAGCTTTGTCCGTGCTTCCAGGGGGGCGGATTTATTCATTGCCGAGTCGTATTTTTTTGATAGAAAAGTCAAATTTCATCTGGACTACCAAACCTTGATGGAACATCAGCAGGAGTTGCAGATTAAACGATTAATCCTGACCCATATGGGCGAAAATATGTTGGCGAACTTGGCGGATATTTCCTGCGACTACGCCTATGACGGCAAAATAATTGAGGTGTAAGCCGTAAATGGGTTGGAGGAAATGTGAAGTGCGTTTTAGCCGGTGGCTTTGGCTTTCACTTATTGTATTTACAGCGCATAATTTGGAAGAATACTGGACGATACAACAGTATTTTTCTTCTGTCCGCAACAGGATACCGCCGTATTTGCTTGAGTTGATTCAGCCGTTCACGAACGACATATTCTTGACAATGATTGTAATGATCACTATTTTGGCGGCGGTCATGATTCACGCGGGCATTGCGGGTGGCCCCGGCAGTTGGGGTATGTTCGGGGCAATGACGTGGATCATGGGGGGACTTTTGGTAAATGGGATACATCATCTGGGAATTTCGTTCGTGTCGCTTGGGTACACTCCGGGTGTCGTTTCCTCCGTTGTTTTATTAATTCCGTTCGGATTGTATCTTTGGCGAAGAGCCTATAAAGAAAAGCTGCTTGCGAAAAGACAATTGCTTTGGAGTTTGGTCGCCGGTGCAGGGCTCATGCTTCCCGTCATCGTTGCCGTCAGAGCTTTAGCCGCTTTATTCCGCCATTCGTGACGGAAATTCATCTGACAGGGCAGGAAGTTTCGAATCTTGAAAATCCGACGGAGGTATTGTACGATAGTAAAAAAACATAAGCAGGCGTATCTGAAAAATAATGTGCGTATCGTTGCAGCACTATGTACCTTCGTAGGTATGGAAAGGCGTTTTTGATGAATAAAAAGGTAATGATGATCGTTGCGTTGGCGGCGCTGGTAATTCCGGTAACCGGGTTTTCGGCGCCAAGCCCACTGGTCCTTACTGCGAAATCGGCCATTGTAATAGAGGCGTCCACCGGAGAAGTCTTGTTTGAGAAAAATGCAGAAGAACGAAACTATCCTGCCAGTACGACAAAAATGATGACCATCATAACGGCGCTCGAGGCCGGAAATATTGGTGATATGGTTACAGCCAGTTCCAACGCGGCGGCTACGGAAGGATCATCGATGGACTTGCTTGTTGCCGAGCGGCTGAAGCTGCAAGACATGTTATACGGTGTTGCGCTGGTTTCGGGAAATGATGCGGCGGTAGCCGTTGCTGAACACATATCGGGGTCTGTTGGGGAATTTGCCCGGTTAATGACAGACAAGGCGCATGCTATCGGAGCCTTGCGGACGAATTTTACGAATCCATCCGGCTTGCCCGATCCCGGCCATTACTCTACTGCACACGATCTGGCCCGCATTGCCGCTTATGGATATAAAAATCCAAAGTTTGCTGAAATTGTGGGGACTTTGCGCAAAGATATATTGCGAAATCATCAGCAGGAAACCTTTTACAATGAGAATAAGCTGTTGAGCATTTATCGCGGAGCTAATGGCGTAAAAACGGGGTATACAGACGCTGCAGGCAGGTGTCTTGTGGCGGCGGCAAAGCGCGGAAATACTCAATTGATTACTGTTGTATCGGATGCCGCGCACATGTGGGAAGATTCCATGGCATTGCTTGACTTAGGGTTCAATCAGCTGCGGGAAAAAGAGCTGGTGCGCGCGGGGACTGTCGTTGACGGGGTCCAGGTTGCGAATGGCAAAACAGACGTTACACAGGCTGTAATCAAAGACAGTATTGTGGTTCCGGTTAGCCAAAGAAGCCAGGACGAGGTTCAGACGGTTTTTGAGATTTCCCGGACGGTTAGTGCGCCGGTTACTGCCGGTCAAAAAGTTGGCGTAGTCAAGGTTGTGTATCAGGGCAGGGAAATTGCTTCGACGGATGTGATCTTGTCCGAATCGATACAGCGCAAATCTTTACTCGCCAGGATTAAAGACTATTTCGCCAACATTTTCATTACAGGAAGGGCTTCCGCATAGGATTGCAGTTGCTTCAATCGAACGACGTCAGGAAGTTTTGTATTCACCGGGAGTAACTCCCACCATCTTTTTAAATACATGGGAGAAATGACTTTGATCGGTAAAACCTGTTTGACTTGCTACTTCTGCCAGGGCAAAACCTTGGGTCAACATTTCCTTGGCATGCCGAATGCGGACCTGTTGTTGGTAAATATGGGGAGGAAGCCCGATGACACGGGTAAATACCCGAATAAGATAATAGGGACTGAGATAGACATGATTCGCTATGTCAGCCAATGAGAAGTTTTCGCCATAATTCTCTTCAATAAAAACTTGAGCGCGTTTCACGCTTTCATGCTGTTTGGCCCGTAGCTTAAAATTGTGCTGTGCATCGACGCACTTTTCGACTACATCGCCAATTACAGCGACGACAGTCGATTGTTTGACAAAATTTGTTTCGCTACCTTCCAAAATCCGGTGCAGGTGCAATAATTGGGCGAATAAATTTTGATTTTCGAAAACCAAGTTGTTGAATATGTTGCGATCTTCGTCAAAGTTGGGCAGTATCATGCGCAATACATCCGAAGATACCAGCAGCAAACGATACGAATGAGGTTCGGCAACGGTTCCGCAGGAATGAGACTCGTTGGGCGGAATCACGAAGATTTGCCCGGGGATTATTTTGTATTCCTTTCCACGGCACAACAAGGTTCGCATTCCATCCTCAATGATGCCTATGCACAACGTTCTATGGGTATGACGGGAAAAATCATGGATAACGTGTTTCCCATATACCGCTTCGATTCCCAGATTTTCTCTATCATCGTGAAAAGAATAGCTGCCTGTTGTAGTTGGCTTCATTGCGCTGACTCCTATACGAATAAATAAATTAACCGGCGAAATATTTCGCCGGTTAATTTATTCGCATCATAGGCAATAAAATCCTGTCGCAGGCAAACGGCTACAGCAGGGCTGGAACAAATTTTGCCATTATATAAAGGTCGGTTTCCGTGGCTTGAACCAGGTGGGGAATATCTGAAGGGATGACGGCAGTGACGCCTTCGCAGTAATCCAGCTCTTTGCGGTCAATGCGGCATTTGCCCCGCCCCGCAAGCACTTCATGCAGTTCCCACTTTCCTTCGTGAATATGATTGCCGATCTCGCAGCCGCGATTGACTCGCACTAAATGGCTGCTGAATTTGCCGCCGGAATCTTTTGCGGTAACAAGATGCTTTAGCGCAACTCCCTGAAATTGTGGATGTTCATGCCAAGGCAAATCCTGTACATTTTCATCCTGTGACCCCAAGAAAATTCGTCCCTCTTGAAATGCCTGAAGAAAATCCTTGCTCATTTTTACAAAACCCCTTTCACCCTTGCGATTCGGTAACCCTATTATCTCTTGGCGCAAGGGAGGGGGTATTGTAGATTATTGCCTTTTTCAAATATTGGGGATTGGCAAGGCTCATCCGCCGGCTGATTTAGCAGAGGCGCATTGACAAAGCGGATGGCTGCCGCCGCCAGAACGGCAGTCGGGTCAATGGCGGGTTTGTGAATATGGAACATTTCAAAGGCAATGGGGAGTTCCGTGCAGCCCAGCACCAATACTTCCGCGCCTTTTTCAAAAAGCTCATCCATCGTACTGTAAAATTCAGCTAAATTGATATTTCGGTTGGCTGCTTTTACCCCATTATAAATAACATCCATTACACTTCCTTGTTTCATGGGTGAAGGGACAACCCAATCAATTCCCTGATTCATCAACACCTTGTGGTATACGCCAGACTGAATCGTGCCGTCAGAGGCCAGCAATCCGATTTTTTTATAGTTTCGTTTTTTTATTTCCTTTGCGGTTTCTTCCAACATATTGATCAGCGGGATATCAAAAAATGGCGTAATCTGGTCATAAAAATAGTGCGCCGTATTGCATGGCATGACCAATACATCCGCGCCCATCGCTTTGAGTCTGACTCCGCTCCTCACCATTTCCGGCACGGGATCCTCTCCGCAGCCCAGGATGGCTTTTGTTCTGTCCGGAATATTGGTGTTGCAGTCTACGCAAATATGAATATGGTCTTGATCGGATTTTGCATCGGTCTTTTCAATGATTTTTCTAAACAAATCATACGTTGCCAAAGGACCCATTCCGCCAATAATTCCAATAGTTTTTTGCATGATATGTTTCTCCTGCGTTCACAATCTCACGGCCGCTATTTGATTACATTATAAAATTCAGCTACAATAGAATCAAATATATATATTTATATAAATAATATAACTATTTTTATATGGGAGTGACGTTGTGTTTAAAGGCAAAGAATATATTTATGAAGTCTACAAGGAAAAGAGTTTTTCGAAAGCGGCGCAAAATTTGTATATCAGTCAGCCGGCCTTAAGCGCTGCCATTAAAAAAATTGAACAGCGCGTGGGGTGCTGTATATTTGATCGCAGCAGTAATCCCGTCCAATTAACCGAGGGCGGCATGGAATATATAAAATCCATAGAAAAAATTATGGATATTGAAAATCGGTTTGAAAATTATCTTACGAATTTAAACAACTTAAAAACAGGACGCCTCTCTATTGGCGCAAACAATGTCTTTGCTTCCTTTATTCTCCCGGCAATCATTACCGAATTTACTGCGAAATATCCTTCCATCAAGGTGAATCTGGTGGAAGCAAATACCGCCCAACTGGAAGAACAGTTGTTTTCAGGCGCACTTGATTTTGTAATTGACAACTATACGCTGAGCGAAACAATATATGAAAAACATTTATTCTGCAGTGAATGTCTTATCCTTGCCGTTCCCAGGAAAAACTCCTCCAATGATCTTGCCCGGGAGTATCAGTTATCTATTGACGACATCCGCAAGGGGACGCACTTGAATCCATTGACAGCAGCGGCGCCTTTGTCGATATTCGCACAAGATCCGTTCATCATCTTACGAATAGGAAATGATACCCGAATACGGACAGATAAAATCTTTCAAGAAAACGCGCTTACCCCTCCGATCATATTGGAACTGGATCAGTTGGCTACAGCTTACAACGTTGCCTGTTACGGGATGGGAGTTACCATTATCAGCGATACGTTGGCCCGCAAAGCGAACTATGGTTCCAACATGTTGTATTACAAAATCAATAGTCCTTACACATTCCGCAATGTGTTTTTTTACAATAAGCAAAACAAATATATTACCCGGACTATGGAAGAATTTATTAAAATCGCGCAAAATACAGGAGTTGCGCCGGAATAAACGATAGGGTTTGGGCGTGACGCGGGACCCGAACGCACCGAAAAAGTGATATACTATCCTTGAAAATAATCTGATTAATCTTGAAATTTATCGACTGAACTCGGGAACGATTCCTAACGGATGAATGGGTTGGAGGGATATTTTGAAAAATTGAGGGGAGGAGAATGTAATGACAATGCACAAGCGGCTTGGAATTTCTCGAGTCCTGTTTGTTTTGTTGGTTATTTTGTCTTTTGGCGCCGGGGGATTGTGTGCAGAGGCGCCGCCGCTTCCCAATAATATTAATATAGTGCCGCCAGGGCCGAACGTGTCGGAGGATTTGGCGCGATTATCCGGAAAATGGGTGGGAACAACCAGTGTGGAGGGAACGGAGAAGCGGGGCGGAAGGCGCTACTCCGATGCCACACAGCATGTTCTGATCGTGGAGAAGATTGACGAACTGGGCAGCATCACGGTTATTTATGCCAGAGGAGATTTTGCGCTGTTGAAATGGTATCCTCCGGCTTTCTGGGCGAGATATAAAGCATTTTGGGGTGCTGCTTCCAAGGAATTGACGGTCAGTTATCCCTGGCAAAATTCACAGGTAAATATTACTTATAAATTGAGCGAAGATGGAACACTGA
>CAZSRN010000139.1:0-1380 GCA_964609115.1 uncultured Veillonellaceae bacterium
CTGCATTGTTGAAGTGGGTCCGCAGTAATGATATTGAACCGTCTGCGGCAGAAGCCCTGTTAAAAGGGTTTTCGCCGGCAACAATGATATCTATGGAAAAATTATATCCTCGTTTGCGGGAACGAATTTTCTCCTATTTTCAACACGTTGAAGGAATCCAGCTTCGTTCGGGGTATTGCAAAGTGGTGGCGTTGGTGGGACCTACCGGCGTGGGGAAAACTACAACGGTGGCAAAACTGGCTGCAAATTTTGCATTGCGGGAGAAATACCGTGTAGCTTTGATTACCGCAGATACCTATCGTATTGCCGCTGTTGAGCAATTAAAAACATATGCCGACTTGATTGGGATTCCCATTGATGTGATTTATACGCCGCAGGAATTGCAGAGTGCGCTATACAGACATCAGGACAAACAATTGGTGCTTATCGACACTGCCGGGCGGAGCCCTTCCAATCAGCCCCAGATGGCTGAATTGGAGTCGTTGCTGGCAGTAGATTCGACAATAGAAAAACAACTGGTTTTGAGTGCTACGACAAAATTCACGGAATGTCTCAATGCGGTTCAACGATTTCAGGATTGCAATCCGCAAAAGTATTTGTTTACAAAGATTGATGAAGCATGTAATATGGGTACGGTTTTCAGCCTTTTGTATCATATGCCGCGTCCGTTGTCGTATATTACTACTGGGCAAAATGTTCCGGATGATATTGAAACGGCGGAGCCTGACAGATTGACAAATTTAATGTTGCGAGGCGCAAAATGAATGATCAGGCGAATAAACTCCGTCAAATGAATGAAACCTTGAGCGCATCCCGCAGTGCGATTTTAAAGCCTATTCCGACGCAGGCTCGCGTGATTACAGTGACCAGCGGTAAAGGCGGAGTTGGGAAGACTAATTTTACTGTGGCTTTAGCTGTTGCATTCGCCAAGCTGGGGAAAAAAGTCTTAATCATAGATGCCGATTTGGGTCTTTCCAATGTTGATGTAATTTTAGGATGCACTTCGCCGGGTAATCTTCTCCAAGTGATGCAAAATGGACATTCGCTGAATGATGTAGTATCCGATGGCCCGCTGGGCATAAAATATATTTCCGGAGGATCGGGGATTTATGATTTGGCGAATCTTTCAGATTCGCAACTTTATTATTTTTTGAATCAGGTGGGTCAGATTGACCAGTGGGCGGACATTATTTTGATTGATACAGGCGCCGGATTGAATCGTATGGTCTTGAAATTTGTTATGGCGGCTGATGAAGTCATTGTTATTACTACGCCGGAGCCGACGGCGGTTACAGATGCTTATGCCGTGATAAAAACATATGCTGCTCATGCGGGAACTTCGCCGGTGCGCCTGGTAGTTAACCGGGTGCGCGAACTTGC
>CAZSRN010000139.1:1390-6217 GCA_964609115.1 uncultured Veillonellaceae bacterium
TCGGTTATATTTTTGAAGACAGGATGGTTCAAAAAGCTGTATCCAGTCAGGTTCCGCTGATGATTGCATATCCTGACAGTGTAGCTGCGCGGTGTATTGACCGCATTGCTCACTCGCTGATTTTTGGTGAAGATTTGCCGATTCCACATGGAATTCGCGGACTTTTTCGCCGTTTTCTTGCACGAGGATAAAGTCAAGTTGAGATGAATAATAAGAGTATAATAGATAAGGTTTGTTGAATGTAGTCAAAAATGATTACGGGGGGATAACTTTTGATCAGGGTTCTTGTTGTTGATGACTCTGCCTTTATGCGAAAAGTCATATCGGATCTGTTTAATGGCGAAGCCGACTTTGAAGTGGTGGATGTAGCCAGAAATGGCGCTGAAGCCGTGGAAAAGGTATTGCAATATTCTCCGGATGTTGTGACAATGGATGTGGAAATGCCGGTTCTTGACGGACTGTCTGCGTTGGAGAAGATCATGGCTGTGAAGCCGACGCCGGTTATTATGGTCAGCAGTTTGACCAAGGCAGGCGCTGACGAAACAATCAAGGCGCTGAGTCTGGGAGCGGTTGACTTTGTAGCGAAAAGCGCCGGAGCCATTTCTCGTATTGATGATATTTCCAAGGAGCTGTTGCAAAAGTGCCGGGCGGTCAAGGGCGTCAGTATGAACAGACTCCAGATGCAACCCGTAGTGCCGGTTCAGCCGGTCAAACCTGCACCGCAAGCTGGACCCGTGATAAAACCTGCAGTGGGAATTCTTAGTCAGCCGTCATGGGCAAAACCTTCGGTTGCGTTTGAAAAACAGGATGAAATTCGCGGAGTCAGCGATTGGATTGTAGCGATCGGTACGTCGACAGGAGGGCCCCGTGCCTTGCAGGAAGTGTTGACTCGCCTGCCGGGACACCTTCCCTGTCCAACCATTGTGGTACAGCACATGCCGCCAGGTTTCACCCGGTCTCTTGCCGAACGCTTAAACTCACTTTGCGCTTTAACGGTTAAGGAAGCCGAGGATAATGAAAAACTTGTGGCCGGAACCGTTTTTGTTGCGCCGGGCGATTATCATATGACCGTTCGCAAAGATGGAAGCGGTGCATATGTGAAATTGAATAAGGAACCGGCTATAGGGGGATTGCGCCCGGCAGTGGACCCAATGATGGCTTCTGTATCGGAAAATTTTGGCGCCAAAACGGTGGGCGTTATTTTAACCGGCATGGGTCATGACGGGGCAAAGGGTATGCAGGCGATCAAACGGCTTAAAGGACTGACGATCGCCGAAGATCAATCCACTTCAGTAGTATTTGGTATGCCGAAAGCAGCTATTGAAGCAGGGGTTGTGGATAACATCTTACCATTGCCTCAGGTGGCGGATGGAATTGTACAGTGTTTGAAGAAGGGGGGACTCAAATAAATGGATGTAAATCAGTATCTGGGCATCTTTTTGGAAGAAGCGAGGGAACATCTACAGACGTTAAATCGTTGCGTTCTTGATTTGGAGCATGATCCAAGTGATCTGCACATTCTGGACGAGATTTTTCGCAGTGCGCATACCATAAAAGGAATGTCGGCAACGATGGGCTATACCGCCATTGCCGAACTTACGCATGAAATGGAAAACGTGCTGGATTTGTTGCGTAAGGGGACGCTGACGGCGCATGCGGAAATCATTGATACGTTATTCCAGTGCGTTGACCGATTGGAACAATTGGTTGAAGAAGTGGCGAATGGTCAACCGGGTGGGGTGGAAGTATCGGAATTGTCTGCAAAGCTGGCGGCATTGGCAAAAGGGGAGACGGCTTCGACCGCCCCTAAAACTGAAAAAGCCGCGCCTAAGCAGAGTTCTCCCGAGTCTGCAACGCATATGATTTTGAATGATACGGAAACCCAATTGGTAAACTCGGCAATTTCGCAGGGTATGCAGGTAATCGAACTGGTGGTTGGGGTGCGTCAGGGGACGCTGCTGAAATCGGTGCGAGCTTATATGGTAATGAAAGCATTGGATGAACTGGGAGACGTAATCAAAACGGATCCTGTTGTGGAAGAGTTGGAAAAAGATAATTTTGGTCTGGAGTTTAGCGTTCTGATTGTGACGGACACACCGATGGAAAAAGTTCGGGACGTTGTTCTGTCGATTGCGGAAATAGAAACGGTGGTAGCAACTGCTTGCGGCAAGTCGACCGTTCAGGAGGACGAAGCGTCCGGAGCTGGTGTTACACAGACCGTTGCTTCCGGAAGCAACGAAATCGAACATGCAACTGAAACCGCGAAGGAGACCAAACCGGCAACTGATTCGGCCAAACATAAAGGACGGGCTCTTTTGCGCGTAGATGCCGAGAAGTTGGATTCTTTGCTGAACCTGGTTGGCGAATTAGTCATCAATAAAACCAGGTTGCAACAAATTGGCTTGTCAAATCAACTGCAGGAATTAAGTGAAGCGATTGAGCAAATGGACCGGGTGACGACGGATTTGCAGGGAGTGGTCATGAAATTGCGGATGGTCCCTGTCAGTCAGGTTTTCAACCGATTTCCTCGAATGGTTCGCGATTTGTCTCATAGTCTGGGTAAGGAGATCAACCTCATTATCCAAGGGGAAGAAACGGAGCTGGACCGGACAGTTATCGACGAAATCGGTGACCCGTTGGTTCATTTATTGCGAAATTCTATTGACCACGGAATTGAAATGCCGGAAGTCAGGACTGCGGCAGGTAAGAACCCCGTCGGAGAAGTTCGCCTTATCGCCCGACATGAAGGAAATAATGTACTGCTGATGGTCACTGATGACGGCAAAGGAATGAAAGCCGAGATTCTCAGGCAAAAGGCGGTTGAAAAGGGATTACTGACCAAGGCTGAAGTGGATGCCATGGATACTGGCGAAGCATTAAAACTAATCTTTTTGCCGGGATTTTCAACGGCGGAAAAGGTTACCGATGTGTCGGGGCGCGGCGTTGGTATGGATGCTGTTCGTACGAAAATTGAGGCTCTTGGCGGAGTTTTGGAGTTGGATTCAAACCCAGGCCAAGGAACGAGGGTGCGGATTCGTTTACCGCTGACGCTGGCGATTATTCAGGCGCTTTTGGTACAGGTTCAGGCAGAAACATACGCGATTCCGCTGGGATCCATTGATAGTACCATCAATATTACACAGCAAGACATTCGAACCATTCAACAACAGGAAGTCATTTTGCTGCGTGGACAGATCATTCCATTGATTCGGCTCGGTAATATTTTGGGTGTGACTGAATCGGATGAGTTCAAGGACAACCAAGAATTGTATGTGGTAATTGTGCAATCGGGTGATCACAGTATCGGTTTGCTTGTGGATTCTTTGGTCGGGCAGCAGGAAATTGTGATCAAGTCGCTTGGTAAAATCCTGACAGGAATTCGACAGATTGCAGGGGCGACTATTCTGGGTGACGGGCAAGTCGTTTTAATTCTTGATGTGAATGCGCTCGGATAAAGAGGAGGTTTTCCGATGGAAGAGAACGAAACAGTCAATGATGAATTGAAATTGATTATTTTTAAACTGGGTAAAGAAGAATATGGCATGGATATCCTGAGAGTACAGGAAATCAAACGGATGATGAGCATCACTAGGGTTCCCGCTACACCGGATTTTATCAAAGGCGTCATTAATTTGCGCGGCAGTGTGTTGCCGGTTATTGACCTGCGCACGCGGCTCGGACTTTTGGAAGCGCCGCTGACGGAAGCCGCACGGATTATCGTAATTTTGATCAACGATGATATTGTCGGGTTTATTGTTGACGAGGTGGTTGAGGTCACAACAGTTGAAACCGAGAATATAGAGGCGGCCAACGTTTTGTCGAGCGGTCTTTCCACTGAATATATCAGTGGAATTGCCAAGTCCGATAATCGTTTATATATCATGCTGAACCCGGATACGATTGTAAATACAGCACAAGCTTGAGGTGATTGGTTTGGAAAAAGAAGAAGTTCTGTCACTTTCACCAATGCAATTGGATGCATTACGTGAAATCGGGAATATCGGCGCTGGTAATGCAGCGACTGCTTTATCGCAGATTATCAACCGAAAAATAGATATGTCGGTGCCTCGGTTGAATATTTTGCCGCTCAGCGAAGTACCGGATGTGGTTGGCGGCGCTGAAACCATGGTTGCCGGGGTTTATTTGAGGGTGTTTGGTCCTGCGCCCAGCAGCATATTGTTTTTATTACCCCGTGACAGTGCTTTTTCATTGGTTGATATGGCAATGGGCCGTGAACATGGAACGACGAGTGTTTTAAACGCGATGGATGAGTCAGCTCTAATGGAGATCGGTAATATTCTGTCCGGCTCTTTTCTTAATGCGCTCTCGTATTTCACAAAAATGACGATGCTGCCGTCATTGCCGGCGCTGGCAATGGACATGGCGGGTGCGATTTTGAGTGTAATTTTAATACAACTAGGACAAGTTGGGGATTATGCTCTGGTTATCGAAACGGAATTTGCGACGGAAGCCAATGATGTGCGGGGACACTTTTTCCTTATTCCTGATCCGGGTTCGCTCAGTGTTATCCTTAGCACTTTAGGGGTGAACGAATAATGCCGGAACTGATCAAGGTAGGCATGGCCGACCTGAAAGTAGGAAAAAGTCCGGACAGTATTATTTCGTACGGATTGGGGTCATGCGTGGGGATTGCGCTATATGATTCGCAAACCAAAGTAGGCGGATTGGCTCATATTATGCTTCCTGACAGTACGCAAGCCCGAGCTACGGATAACACTGCGAAATTTGCCGATACGGCGATCCCCATACTTTTGGAGCAAATTGTACGTTTGGGAGCGGTAAAAAGCAGGGTGACGGCTCAAATCG
>CAZSRN010000140.1:0-6189 GCA_964609115.1 uncultured Veillonellaceae bacterium
TCTGAAGCGGCCGATAGACCCGATAATATTCATGATACACTTTATCTTTTTTATTTATTAAGTCTGCATTATGAAAATCCGCCACATCATTTTCTATGCATGACCATATATAATCAGTCTTGGCGCGGGATTCAAGAAAATCACGGTATTCTGCTGCGGGTAGCGACGTATGGTCTTTACTGATTGCAGCCGTTAATACGCTGGCGCTGTAGCCGCTATAAAGGCGAAATTCGACACAGTCCAATTGAAAATGATGGTGAAAATCAAACAGACCTATAGCCCGTTCTTTTTTGCCCAAAATTTCGAGGGCTTCTTTGATCTGAAAAATGAATGCGGTCGACTGCTTGAACCATTCGGCCTTGAATGCGGCGTTTCTTGCGGTAAAGGAGAGCTTTACTTCGGCATCGGCTTTCTCGCGTAGTTTTAGAAACAGAGTATAGTCGGCTTGCAGTGATTTTGACAATGCAGGATCAAGTTGTTGGAGTCTGGCCAGCGCCAAAGTCAGGTAGCTGTCTACCATTTTACGGCGCACTTCGATAAAAGTGCGGTTTGCTTCAGTTATGGGGGCGGCGGATGTCAGTACGACATGGGTCCGGCCCCGCTCAAAAGCAAGAGCTTCCAGCGTAGCAAACAGCGGCTCGCTGCATTGACTGATTTCTGTAAAACGTTCCGCTTGGCTGTAATTTTGCATTGCATTAAAAAGCAAAGAAGTGGAAAGGGCAATCAGAATAACGCTGGTCAACAAAATGCAGGTTGAAAGTTTGGTTTGTAAAGATAAAGAAGCAAGCCGATTTTTCAGCAGAAGCCACCTTCTTTTCCGATTACTTTGTGCGGCGATTTACACCCTGATTATATCACGATAACCCATCAATAACCAGTTGTATTACAGGATTGCGTGCTTTGCACAAACGGGCAGCCCCTTGCAGCAGGATTCCCAATGACTCAAATGACTTAATTGTTGAAATATAGTTTGCAATTCATAAAGGTTTTTCAAATCTTGCGTCGAATATCTGATTGAACTTTAAAGTAGCGAGGGAGGGGAAAACCACGAATCTGTCAGATAATGAGAACCTGTTGGAGTGTTTTAATTATGTGCTGCCGTTTGTCAATGATTTGGTTGTCGATGATGTCAGCGTGTGCGTAACGGATTGCGAAAAAGTACTGATGTATCATCCGGGTAAAAGATTTGATTTGAAGATTCAGCCGGGACGACCGCTTGAGGAGAAGATGGCGGCATATCAGGCGATTCATAAACGGGAACGCATAGTGACGCGGGTCGATGCCTCCTTGCACGGTATCCCTTTTATTGCCTTGGCGATTCCGATTTTTAATGACGGCAAGACAGTCATTGGCGCTGCGATTGTAACTCAGTCCGTTGATCGCCAGGATATGCTGAAAAAAGTGGCCGGAGCTTTATCTGACAGCATTCATATTTTGGCGAAAACTACGGAGGAAATATCCGCGCAGACGCAGGAAATTACCGCGGTCAGCCAGTCGTTGGCAAAAGTTACCGGAGATTCGCTGGGGAGAGTGCAGGAAACGGATCAGGTCATTGGATTGATCGAAACGATTGCCGGACAAACCAATCTTTTGGGATTAAATGCCGCTATTGAAGCCGCAAGGGTTGGAGAGCAGGGGAGAGGGTTCGGCGTTGTAGCGCAAGAAATCCGTAAATTGGCGACCAGCAGTGCGGATTCCATAAAGAAGATTGACGCGATTATCAAATCTGTGCAAACGGACAGCGATCAAACGCACAAACAGACGGAACGTATCAGCGCTGTGCTGGCCGAAATTGCAGATTCAATCACACAAGTGACGGCCGCAGTTCAGGAAGCAAATGCCCAAGCGCGAAAACTTGGCGAAATGGCGGATAAACTGAGTCAAGTCTAACGGAGCGGCGGGAATAATATATTTCTTTATTAGTCAGAAAATTATGATATAATTAAACCGGAAACACAACAAAATACGGGGGAGGCGCGTTCATATGATGAGGCCAAGGAAGATCCTGGTGGCATATGATGGCTCTGCCCACAGTAAGGAGGCGCTTGGCTGGGCCATCGATTTCAGCATTCTTGCCGCGGCGCCGGTAATTGCAGTAAAAGTAGTGGAACCGGTGGAAATGAATCGAGCCTATGCATTGTACGAGGCAGGATACGGTGCGACGCTGGGGGAACGGTTCGCAGAAATGCACAGAATTGATGAAAGGCAAATGGCGGACGCGGTGGATATGGGGCGTTCGCGGGGTGTCGAGGTAAAAACGGTGATGCTTCAGGGAAACATTGCTGCAGCGATTATCGACTATGCCCGGCAAAATGGAGTGGATTTGATCGTTGCCGGTACGAAGGGGCATGGAGTTCTGGAGGAATTGCTGGTCGGCAGTGTGACTCGAAATCTGGTAAGCTTGTCTCCTATGCCGGTTTTGGTGGTTAAAGAAGAAGCAAAATAGTTGGCGATGCATGGAAATTTTTTGATGGAGCAGCAGGGAGCGAAAGTGCTTTTCTTGCCGCTCCACTTTGTTTTGCGCATCTTTAGGGAAGGGCAGGGCAGAATTCGGTTGCGAGAAGCGGACGACGGCAGGGATCTGTAAAAAAGAGGAGAATTAATAACCGTTACCTTAAAAGAGCTTACGTCGTGCTGAATGAAAGGATCGTTGGATAAATTGGATGTAGTATCACTGAACAGCGTTACACTCAAAGAGGTTTCATTTCGCTACCCGGGTGCGGGGCAAGCCGCATTATGCGAGGTTAACCTGACAATACCCTCAGGACAACTGGTGATGATCATCGGCGCAAGCGGCGCCGGTAAATCCACGTTGGCCCATACGCTCAACGGGTTGATTCCCCAATTTTTTCCGGGTGATTTCAGCGGATTGGTGCAGATCGAAGGGGAAACTCCACAGGTTCGAGGTGTCAGCGTGATGGCTGGAATTATCGGGCTTGTGTTTCAGGATTTTGAAACACAGCTGTTTTCCACCCGGGTTGAACTGGAAATCGCTGTCGGTATGGAAAATCGAGGCGTAGAATATTCCCTCATGCATCAGCAGGTTAAAAAAATCATTGCGGCTATCGGTTTGAATGGATTGGAGCAGGCGGCGCCGACGGAATTGTCCGGCGGGCAGAAGCAGCGGTTGGCCATCGGCGCTGTTCTTGCGGCTTCGCCTAAAGTGCTGTGTCTGGATGAACCGACGACTGATCTGGACCCAGTCGGCAAACAGGCAGTTTTTGAGTTGCTGCGGGATATTCGCAAGCCAGTTCAGGGAACGGATGAAATGGGACCCCAAACGATTCTGTTGGTTGAACATGAGACGGAAGCCGCGATCCAGGCGGATCGTATTATTATGATGGAGCAGGGAAGAATCACGGCGGACGGTCCTCCCCGGGAGATTTTGCCCAACGTCGATTTGTTTCAGCGCAATGGGTTGATGCCGCTGCCTTTTTGCGAGTATTTCCAGCGGCTTGGATTGCGAAATGGAGCGATGCCGCTAACGTTGACCGAAGCGGAAGAATGCTTCCGTTCACAGGGCTGGAAAGTGGATGCCGAACAGGTCCGGCGGATTCGAGCCGGAGATACGGCGCGAAAACTGAAGTACGGTTCCGAGATTGTCCGGATCGAAGGACTTGCACAAGCCTATGACGGACGGGAAATTCTAAAAGACCTCAATTGGTGTGTTAGAGAACGTGAATTTGTTGCTGTGCTTGGCGCGAACGGCAGTGGCAAAACTACGCTGGTCAAGCATCTGAATGGTTTATTGCGCCCCAAACGGGGGAAAGTTTATTTGGACGGGCGTGATGCCGCAGCTCTATCCGTATTTGAGCTGGGACAAGTTGTAGGATATGTGTTTCAAAATCCGGATCAACAAATTTTCTGCGATACGGTTTACGACGAGATTGCTTTTGCGCTGAAACTGCGCGGATTTTCCGGGAACGAAATGGAGGAGCGCATTCGGGAAGCATTGGCAGCGGTAGGATTGTCCGGCAGCGAGGCGGAAGATCCGTTTTCGCTTTCCAAAGGACAGCGGCAGCGAGTGGCGGTGGCTTCGATTTTGGCGCTCAAACCCAAAGTTATCGTATTGGATGAGCCAACGACGGGGCTGGATTACAAAGATCAGCGGCGGATGATGGAGTTGGTGCGCAGCTTGAATGAAGCGGGGCATACCATTATTATGATTACTCACACGATGTGGGTGGTGGCGGAATATGCCCACCGAATTGTTTTGATGAATAACGGTAAAATTGTTGCGGATGGAGATACGCGCGAACTGTTTGCCGATCAGGCGATGCTGGCGAGGGCAGGGGTGCAGCCGCCGCAAATCACCCAACTGGGGAATCGTGTCGGGTTTACTGCCCTGTCGGTGGATGAACTGCTGAATTGTACGTCCGGAAATGAGGTTCAGTCATGAATTTGTTTTTATATGTGGACTCCACTTCCTGGTTGCATCGCGCCGATCCCCGCACCAAGATTCTGGCCATGCTTTGCGTCTTTTTTTTAGCGTTGGGATTAACCGGCGAAACGTCGATCGTGCTTCTGGGGTGCGCAGTTTTGGCCGCTGGGCTTAGCGCCGGTTTTATCTCCAGTTTGCGGCGAATCGGCGGATTGCTGTGTATGATTGTGATGGCAACGACCCTGTTATGGGGAATCGCTGCCGGGAATGTTCCATTATGGGGAGTCTTCAAGCTGGACGGATTGCAGCAGGGATTCACCATGGGAATAAAACTGGCGATCATGGTTATGACGGGGCTGATTTGGCTCAGTACGACCAAGATTGAAGAAATGACCGCCGGAATGGAACGGTTGGGAATTCCATATCCGGTTGCCTTTGCATTTTCGACCGCGATCCGATTGGTTCCCTGGATTGTCGCCAGTTGTCAGACTGTGGCGGAAGCGCAACAATCGAGAGGACTGGATTTGCAGCATGGATTTTTTTTGCAGCGGCTTCGAAAGTTCATTCCATTGCTGATTCCTGCAGTGGTTGCGGTCGTCAGGAATACCAATTATTTTTCCATGGCGCTGGAGAGCCGGGGATTTGGCAGCCGCATGCAAAGAGTATCCTATCTTCGGATTGGCTTCGGACCTTGTGATGCGGCATTAGTTGCAGCAGTGACGGTAACGGCGGGTTTATGCCTGTGGCTCAACGCAGGAACCTATCATGCGGTGCTTTGGAATGGAGCCGTTTTGCTGGGACTGTTTATCGGCTTTATTCTCATTCTGCGGATTCAGGTGAATATGGAGTCCGGAAAACTTTTCTGGTTCAATACCCGGATGGTTGTACTGACTGCTTTATCAGCGGCTCTGTATGCCGCGTCGATTATTCCGTTTAAAGGAATTGTCCTGGTGCCCGGCGTATCGGATTTTCGACCGGGCATGGCATTGCCGCCGGTTCTGGGATTGCTGTTTGGACCCGCTGCTGCTTGGGGGAGCGGATTTGGCTGCGTGATCAGCGACTTTTTCGGTTCGTTGAGTCCGGGAAGTTTCTTCGGGTTTTTCGGTAATTTCGCAATGGCCTGGATTCCGTACCGGTTGTGGTGGAAGACCGGCTTGGTGGGAAAAGCTGATCCGGAACCGCTGCACATTCACTCGACGGCCAAGGTAATTAATTTTTTTCTGCTAGCGCTGGCCGGAACCGCAACGTGTGCGTTTGTCATCGGTTGGGGATTGGAACTGATCGGACTGGTCCCTTTCAAAATCTTGACGGTAGTCATTGCCGTCAATAATTCCGCGCCTGTGATTTTGCTGAGCTTGCCGTTGCTGCTTGTTTTGTATCCGCGAATTAAAAGATGGGGCTTGCTTTGGACGGATATTCTTGGGCCTGCGGGAGTTGCGGCCAGTGTACAGAAAACATGGATGGGGGCGTTGCTTACACTGGCGGGGATAGTCGTCGGGTTTGGCGGCGGCCTGTATGTAGCGATTGGAATGGAAGGAAATCCACTGGTGGTTGCGGGAATCGGAATCGGTTTGTTGATTTTGGGCGGACTTTTGTAAAGTCGCGAAATACTGCGGAGAAAAAAGGAAATTGGTGCTTCCAGTTGAATATTTATAATACATGACGTATTATCGACGCGTTATTTTGCTCATTATATTCATCATGTATACGATGGTTTTTGGCAATCGCATTAGTATCGGCGTTACAATACCCGCCCTAATCAGCGAATTTGGCATGACCAATACGGAAGCCGGGGCATTATCCGGTTT
>CAZSRN010000141.1:0-6174 GCA_964609115.1 uncultured Veillonellaceae bacterium
TAGTATAGCCGCATTTGAAAAATACCCGGAATTGATTTTTGACTTCTTCCAGTTCAGACGCTACCTTCTGCAATTCCGTAACATCCTGAAAAATCGCTACCGCCCCGACAATTTTTTTGTTCTTGATAATAGGCGAGCGTTTGGTAATGATCTGCGAATTGCCGAACTGAATTTTTTGGTTGCTTTGCGCCGCACCGGTTTCCAAAACATTCATCAGCCCATTGGCATTGGCCATCACATCACTGATGGAACGCCCAACAACATTTTCCACTTTCAAACCGGTAATTTCCTGTGCGGCCGGGTTAAAAATCGTCACTATTCCTGCCGCATTGATCGCCATAACGCCATTACTGGCGGAATTCAGCACCGCCTCGAATTCTTCGGCCATGGATATGGAGCGTTCGGAAAGGTAACGTACCATATCGGTCCGGGTAAGGAACCCAATCGGTTGATTGTGCGCATTCACAACCGGAAATCGCCCGTATTTGAAAATCATATTGTTTTGCTGCAATTCTTGCACCATCAACGTGTCTTTCAGACTGACGACGTTTGAGGTCATCACATCCCGGACCCGCTGTTCGGAAAAATTATTTTTTTGTGCAATGGACTGGATCAAATGAGTTTTCGTCAAAAGACCGATGAGTGTTCCGTCATCATCGACTACCGGCGCCCCGTCGATATTATTGTCAAAAAAAACACGGGCTGCTTCGGGCAGAAAAACCTCGGCATTCAACGTGATCAGCTTTTTACTCATCAAATCCCGAACTCTCATGACAATCCCCCCTTCTTTCCAGCACAAATTACATTACAGCGGTGTCCAGCGTAGTAGACATCTATTATTTATTGTAGCATAAAACAAAAGGCTCCGTATTCAGCACGGAGCCTTTTGCGTCTCAGACACTTTTAATTTCAGATAGTACAAGCCCCATCAATACTTAGCACGGCCCCATTGATGAATTTGGCGTCATCCGATGCCAGGAATGCAAAAGCTGCAGCAATTTCCTCCGGCTCGCCCAGACGGCCTGCCGGAATCTTGACGATAATTTTCTCCTGCAACACTTCCGCAGGAATCTTGCGAACCATATCCGTTCCGATGAAGCCCGGCGCAACACAGTTGAACCGCAATCCGTTCTTCGCCATCTCTTTGGCCCATGATTTGGTCATACCGATAACGCCCCACTTGCTTGCCGCATAGTTTGTCTGCCCGATATTTCCATAAATGCCGACAATGGAAGATGTCGTCAACACCACGCCAAATTTATTGTCCAACATATTGGGCAGTACTGCGGACGTGCAATTGAACACACCTGTCAGATTGACGGAAATAACAGCATCCCAAGCTTCTTTCGCCATTTTTTTCATCATGGCGTCTTTGGTGATGCCGGCATTATTAATGAGGACATCTACCCGCCCAAAAACTTCTATGGCCTTGGCAACCATTGCCTGAGCGCTCTCAATCCGGGTCACGTCGGTTTGCACATAAATGGCTTTGCGGCCCGTGGCTTCGACCTCTTTAACCGTACCTGAACCGTCAACAAAATCCGCCACGACAATGTCAGCACCCTCTTCTGCAAAGCGCAGCGCCGTAGCCTTGCCAATTCCGCCTGCTGCCCCCGTAATAATGACAACCTTGTCTTTCAAACCTCGCATGTAGTAGCCCCCTTTCTTACATTTTTTCTATGACTGTTCCAATGGCCGGCCCTCCGCCGACACACAGGGGAGCAAGTCCAAACCGGACATTCCGCCGCCTCATTTCATAAATCAGCGATACAACGATTCGAGCGGCCGTACAGCCCACCGGATGCCCCAGCCCAATTCCGGATCCGTTGGCATTCACCTGTTCCATGCTCAGTTTCAATTCACGATTTACCGCCAGAAACTGAGCGGCAAATGCCTCATTAATCTCATAGTAGCCGATATCGGCAGCCGTTAATCCCGCCAGCGAGATTGCCTTCGGCACTGCATATGCGGGGCCAATGCCCATGACCTCGGGAGCTACGCCAAAATTGGCAGTGGATCGCAATTTTGCCAATGGCGCCGCACCCAACGCCTTCCCTTTTTCGGCAGACACCAGCACCAACGCCGCCGCTCCGTCATTCACCCCGGAGGCATTACCGGCAGTTACCGTTCCTTCCTTTTGAAAAGCCGGTTTCATCGCCGCCAGTTTTTCCAATGTAATGTCGGCTCTTGGATGTTCATCGGTGTCAATGGTCACCGGACCTTTGCGGGTTGCCAGAGTCACTGCCGCAATCTCAGCATCAAATGTACCGTCGTGAATCGCTTTTATGGCCCGTTGATGGCTTAGCAGCGCCAATTCATCCTGCTCCCGGCGGCTGATGCCATATTGTTTTGCCAGCGTTTCTGCAGTATTTCCCATATGGTACCCCATCATGGCGCACACCAATCCATCATGCAACATGCTGTCAATGATCTCGCCATTCCCCATACGGTACCCTTCCCTTGCGCCTTTCAGCAAATAGGGAGCCTGGCTCATGCTTTCTATACCGACAGCAACCGCTACCTCGCTTTTGCCCAACATAATGGACTGGCTGGCAATTTCAAAGGCTTTCATACCCGAGCCGCATTGCTGATCAACCGTACAGGCATAACCCTCTATGGGCATCCCGCATTTCAACTGTATCTGCCGCCCGGGATTCCCTTTGGCTCCGGCTTTATAAATTTGGCCGCAGACAAGCTCCTGAACTTGCGCCGGAAAAATTCCGCTTTGGGCAAGTGCGGCATTTACGGCAGTTACACCCAGCTCAACGGCGCTTACGTCTTTTAGTTTTCCCAGAAAATCGCCAATAGGAGTTCGTTTGGCGCCCAGTATCCAAACCTCATTCATGAACTGCCCTCCTGCTTTGCTATTTTTCTGCAAAAATCAGTTCGCCTTATTGAACCATGTCCTGGAGTTTCATCAGTTCATTCCGGAAAATTCGCTCATCCATAAGTTTCAGGTTGGGCGAAATAATGGGTTTGAAATCCATTAGCGCCAGTACATCCTTTTCCAAATCAACTCCCGGCGCGATTTCAATCAGCATCATTCCTTCGGCGGTCAACTTGAACACCGCGCGCTCAGTAATATACAGCACCGGTTGCTTGACTTTTTTTGCATAAATACCGCTGAAAGTGATCTGTTCCACATGATCCAGAAATTTGCGGGCCCGCCCCTCATTTACAATGGTTAGTTTTCCGTCAGCCACTTTGACTTCGAGTCCACCGGCGGTAAATGTCCCGCAAAAAATGACTCGCTTGGCATTCTGGGTAATGTTGATGAACCCGCCGCACCCGGCTACCCGCCCTTTGAACTTACTGACATTGATATTTCCATGTTTATCCGTTTCAGCCAACCCCAGATAAGCAAGATCCAACCCGCCCCCGTCATAAAAATCAAACTGATAAGGCTGATCCACAAACGAATCCGCATTGGTCACCGCGCCAAAACTCAAGCCCCCGGCCGGTACTCCACCGCTTCCTCCCGGTTCAACCGTAAGCGTCATCATGTTGCTGATGCCCTCTTCATTAGCGACATTCGCCGTACCTTCCGGCATGCCGATTCCCAAATTGACAATTGCATTAGGAATAAGTTCCATGGCAGCCCGGCGCGAAATGACTTTTCGCTCGTCCAGTTCCATCGCTTTGATGCTGCTCAAGGGTACCCTGATTTCTCCTGAATACGCCGGGTTGTATGTTTCAGCAAATGTCTGCATGTGTTCGCCCGCATCTTCAGCAACTACAATGTAGTCCACCAAATGACCCGGAACTTTTACTGACTTGGGATTCAATGTTCCTGCCAAAACCACCCGTTCCACCTGCACAATCACAATCCCGCCTGAATTTTTGGCTGCTTGTGCGATCGGCAATAATTCCAGCGCCAACGCTTCCCGCTCGATGCTGATATTTCCATTCTCGTCCGCAGTCGTTCCCCGAATCAACCCGACATTGATGGGGAACGGTTTGTACAACAACCATTCCTCTCCCAACAGATTGACCACTTCCACCAGATCTTCAGTCGTGGCTGAATTCAATTTTCCGCCTTCAACACGGGGATCGCAGAACGTATTCAAGCCAACCTTTGTAACAGCCCCGGGTTTGTGTCCCGCAACATCCCGGAACCATTGGGCAATGGTTCCCTGAGGAAAGTTATAGGCTTCAATTTTATTATCCATGGCCAATTTACCGAGCTTTGGCGCCAAATTCCAATGTCCTCCGACCACCCGCTTCACCAAACCCTCATGGCCGTAATGATTCAGGCCGCGGTCTTTTCCATCCCCCTGACCGGCGCAATAAACCAGAGTCAGATTTTTGGGAAGCCCTTCTGACAAAAATCTCTTTTCCATAGCGACGGATAATGCCTCGGGATGACCAATCCCTACAAAACCGCTGGTAGCTACAGTATCGCTATCTTTGACTAGCTTGACGGCCTCCGCTGCAGTAATAATTTTAGCCATTTTAATAATCACGCTCCTTTTATAGAAAATTACGTCAATAAAACGTTGCATGCAAATACCATGCCAAGATCTTCTGAATTCTCTATGCTTTTTGCATTCATTGAAACCAGCTGTAGCAGCCTCAAGCAATTATAAAAGTTATGCGCCAAACAATTTTTCTTTGCTTTATATGTTGACCTGTTCTGTTTTCTGTACACTGTCTAACTTTTTGTACGCTATTTCTGGACACGTCGACGGATTTCATTTTTTTGGCGGCAATACTTTTTCTCTATGAATCTAATGATCCGATTATGAGCAATCATTCAGTTCTAATGAGTAGAGACCAACATACGCCCGCTTCAATCGCCGCCTAGTATCTCCAAATTATTAAATTATTTTTACAACTATATAAGACTTCATTTATCTTTTGTTTATTCGTGCAATCGTGGTATTTCAATATGCCTTCGGTAAAAATAGTCAATCACGATTTTTCCTTTGGCATACATCTTGCATAATAGTCTGACAATACGGTTTGTCTGTTTCTAATGCCAACATGATGCAAACAGATGAATCTCAAAGACAAAAAGGAGGATGTAACGGACTTATGGAAGTATTAGGTATTTGGTTAAGTCTTTTAGGTCTCATGTATGTTGCGTACCAAGGTTTCCCCGTCATCGTTTTTGCTCCGATCTTCGCTCTTTTGGCCGCTTCCTTGCAAGGGTTGCCGGTGCTCCCGGCTTACACGGAACTCTTTATGGGCAATGCAGTCACGTATATCAAATCATTCTTTCCCGTATTCCTACTCGGAGCCTTGTTCGGCAAAGTCATGGAAGATACCGGCCTTGCAAAATCAATCGCACATGCCATTGTCAACAAAGTTGGACACAAAAATGGTCTCTTGGCGGTTGTACTGGCTTGTATGGTCATGACATACGGCGGTATAAGCCTCTTTGTCGTTGTATTCGCCATTTACCCGTTTGCCGCGAATCTGTTCAAGGAAGCGGATATTCCAAAACGACTGATCCCCGGCTGTATCGCCACCGGCGCGTTTACCATCACCATGACGGCAATCCCCGGAACTCCCCAAATCCAGAATATCATTCCTACCAATTTTTACGGCACTACGGCGTATGCCGCTCCCGTAACCGGAGTTGTTGCTTCTTTGCTTGTTTTTATCTCATGCATGTTGTGGCTCAATTTTCGTGCTCGTCAGGCTAAAGAGCGCGGTGAGGGCTATGGAAAACACACTTTGAACGAACCGGAATCAACCGTGGACGTTTCAGGTCTACCCTCCTGGGGCATCTCTCTGGTGCCGATGATCTTAGTCATTGCCGTAAACTACTTTCTTACCTTCTATGTTACCTGGGATCCGAAAGCGCTGGAAACTTTGGTGAAAATACTTGGCAAACCGACCCCCTTAATGGCTCCGGCAGTCAAGAATCTGATCGGCAACTGGTCCTTGGTCGTTGCTTTGTTGGTGGGAGTTATTTCTGCTGTCATCATTGGCTTCAAAACACTGCCAAAAAATCTTTCCATCGCCAAAGTCATCAATGCCGGCGCCATCGGTTCTTTGCTGGCGATCATGAACACCGCATCCGAAGTCGGATACGGCAACGTCATTGCTTCGTTGCCCGGATTCAAGCAAGTATCCGACTTTCTGCTCGGAATCCAGTTTGGTGGCTCTCCGTTAGTATCTGAGGCTGTCACTGTTAATATTTTGGCCGGCATCACCGGGTCTGCTTCC
>CAZSRN010000142.1:0-2023 GCA_964609115.1 uncultured Veillonellaceae bacterium
GGGCGGGAGTGGGAACCAACCTGGACGTACTGGATGCGCAGGTAGCCTTGACAACAGCCAAGAACAACTATTTGCAGGCCATGTACAACTACAACAACTACCGGGCCAAACTGGACAAGGCCATGGGCGTTCCTGTCAAGTAGGGTTCCGCTTTTTTACACTGAAGCCGTGACCCAGGACCTCCGCTGCATCTTGAACAATCATGAATGCGTGGGGGTCTGTTTTTTCGATAATGAATTTGATTTTGGCAATCTGTGTCAGTGTTACGACAACAAAGAGAACTTTTTTATCCTGTCCCGTATAGGCGCCGGTTCCTTCAAGAAAAGTCGCGCCACGACCCACTTCGTCCAAAATGGCTTCGGCGATTTCTTGATTCTTTTCCGAAATGATCAAAACGGTTTTTTTCCGATTGAGACCTTCAATGACGGAATCCGTAACCTGTGACCCGACGAAGAATGACAGCAACGTATACATGGCGGGCTTGACGCCAAACAAAACGGCGGCTACAAGCATGAGAAAGACATTGATTGAAAAGCCTACCAAGCCGACGTTGAGGGAATAATATTTTTTGATGATGGCGGCGATGGTGTCGGTTCCGCCGGACGATCCGCCTGCCCGAAAAATCAGGCCGCTGCCGATTCCGGTAATGACTCCGCCATAGATTGCGGCAAGCAGGGTGTCGTCAATCAAGTTAACGGTCGACAAAAAACGAGTGGTATCCGTTGCGATTGAGAAAATTAACATGCCAAACAGGCCGCATAGAACATACTCTTTGTCCAACAGACGATAAGCTGCATAAAATATGGGGATGTTGAGGAGGATGATCTGTACGCCAATTGGCCATTCGAAAAGAAAATATAAAATCATGGCGACCCCGCTGACACCGCCGCTAAAGAGGTGATGGGGGATTAGAAACGTGTTGATGGCCATGCCTGAGATCAAGCTGCCGACAGCAACCATGGAATAGCGCCAAAGGTATTTTTTCCAACGCATTTGGAGGTTCCTCCTGTGAGTTTAATTCATTACCCTTATTATAAGGTAAGGGACCGCGCAACGGAACTTTTTTCTACAGATCCTTCTGAACATTACGCATGGATTATAAAGAAAATGTTCGAAAAAGGTTGCAGACTACCCCAGATCTGCGTAGAATATATACGAGTAAAAAGTTCGGTTTATACTTTCGGTTGCAAACCGGCGGGAGAGGTTGAATGCCCAGCACAGCATCCCAATTGTCGTTAAATGCGTACGCAAAAATCAACCTTGCACTGGAGGTCGGCGGCAAACGACCGGATGGTTTTCATGAAGTGGCCATGATCATGCAATCAGTCAGCCTGCATGATACGGTCACTCTTTCATTGCGCACGACGGGCATTACTCTTGAATGTGACATTCCGGGACTTTCCTGTGACGATTCCAATTTGGCTTATCGCGCGGCTGCTTTGTTACAGCGGGAATGCGGCGTGACGGCAGGCGTACATATCAAACTCGCAAAAAAGATCCCCTTGGCGGCAGGCCTGGCTGGTGGCAGCAGCAATGCGGCGGCGGTGATCAAGGGACTCAATCATCTTTGGAAATTGAAGCTTTCTTCTTGTGAAATGGAAGCGTTGGCTGCTCAATTGGGCTCTGATGTTCCTTTTTGTTTGTGGGGAGGGACGGCTCTGGCTACTGGCCGGGGAGAGGTTCTGAATCCATTGGCTGATTTTGCCGGATACGGTGCGTTGTTGGCAAATCCACCCCTGCAAGTGTCTACAGCTTGGGTGTATGCAAACTATCAGCGAAAAGCGGGGCCGCATTTGTCGGACATAACGAGTATGAGACAGGCGATTGAACGAAATGATTTTCCGCAGGTGGCTGAACAACTGTTTAATGATTTAGAATCGGTGACGGTCGTGGCGCATCCGACGATTGCGCAGATCAAGAAAACTATGACAGACGCGGGCGCTGACGGGGTTCTGATGTCCGGCAGCGGACCCACTGTTTTCGCATTAACAAAGGATTTGGCTTCCGCCCGAATTTTGGCCGA
>CAZSRN010000142.1:2123-6147 GCA_964609115.1 uncultured Veillonellaceae bacterium
GCTATTCGCAAACTGGAATTAGAGCGATTCGTTGTTATGTTGCCACGGCGAGGAACGTATGTTGCCAATCTGTCGCTTAAGGATATCAACGAAGTCTTTGAGATTCGCGCCGCGCTCGATGGACTGGCCGCCGGGCTTGCAGCCGAACGAATTACCGAGGAAGAACTGGAGCAAATGGAACGTCTACTGGTCGAAATTGCCGATCATATTGAACAGAATAATCACCAGAAGATCGTGGAAGTCGATGAAGCTTTTCATGATATTCTTTATCGAGCCAGCCGCAATGAAAGACTGGTGGGTATTATCTATAATTTACGGGAACAGTTTACCCGCTTCCGATCGGTATCCATAAATTACCCGGGTCGGTTGCAGAATACACTGGAGGAACACCGGCAACTGGTTGAGGCGATTGCCCAGCGTAATGGGGAAGCTGCCCAGCAGAAGGCACGTGAGCATATTGAAAATGCTGAACAAACCTTGCTGTTGGAAATGGATCAACTTCGTCACTCCGACTGAGCGGGTTTTGGAAAAGATGACAAGAGTTCATGTTTTGTACGAGGCAAAATAAATTTATCTTTTATAAAAGGTAAGGCGCATTATGGGAGTCTGCTGGGGGAGGGAACCGGGTTTGGACAAAAGCCGCCGCATGGAACGTCTGGTTATCTTGGCAAAACAACTGACGAGCAAACCGTCGCATTTGTTTTCGCTGGGTGAATTTGCGGATGCTTTTGGCTGCGCTAAATCGACGCTCAGTGAAGATATGTCGATGATTCGGGATGCATTGGAAGCACAGGGAGTAGGGACGTTGGAGACGATAGCCGGTGCGGCCGGTGGAGTCCGCTATCTTCCTTGCCGTAAAGAAGCTTCTATTCATGCGAGCTTGGCTGGCATGGCAGAGCTATGTTCCCGTCCGGATCGGATTATTCCCGGAGGATTTCTCTATATGTCCGACGTGCTTTTTTCTCCGGAACGGATGGTAGAAGCCGGAGAGTTTTTTTTCCAGCGATTTGCTCCGACAGCGCCTGATTATATTTTAACTATTGAAACCAAGGGGATTCCACTGGCGTTGATGACGGCCAGGGCATTTAATATTCCATTGGTGATTGCCCGGCAGGGCAACAAGGTTACTGAAGGATCCACCGTCAGTATTAACTATTTAACGGGGTCTGCCAAACGAATTCAGACCATGTCCGTGTCGCGGCGCGCATTGCCTGCGGGAGCACGGGTTCTGGTTATCGATGATTTTATGAAAGCGGGCGGAACAGCCAAAGGATTGGTGGATTTAGCCTCGGAAGTAGGCGCGACGGTCGTGGGTACCGGGGTATTGATTGCTACGGAACAACCGGAGAAAAAACTGGTGGAAGACTATACGGCGCTGTTGGTATTGTATAAGATTGATGAACAGTTGAAACAGATTGATATTCGTCCCGCAATTTAATGTTAGTGGATGTACAGGGGGAAAGTGGATGCAGGAAATAGTTGCGGTGGTTCTTGCCGCCGGCAAGGGAACCCGTATGAAGTCCTCATTGCCGAAAGTGCTTCATGCCGTTGGCGGCAAACCGATGCTGCGTCATGTGATGATTGCAGCGAAGGAGGCAGGGGCAAACCGGACGGTTGTCGTAGTTGGCTTTGGTGGAGAGCAAGTGGCGATGACCATCGGCGCCGGAGCGGAATATGTCACACAAGCGCAGCAGCTGGGAACAGGGCATGCATTGATGCAGACAAAAGACGCATTAAAAAATTTTTCCGGGACTATTTTATTGTTATGCGGGGATACACCACTGCTGCAAGGCGACACACTGAAAGCCTTGTGCGAGTCTCACCGGTCAGGTAATGCGACAGCCACTGTCTTGACAGCAGTGCCGACTGACCCTTCGGGTTATGGCCGGATTCTGCGAAATGAAGCAGGAGACGTATACGGCATCGTCGAACAAAAGGATGCTACCGCGGAACAACTGAAAATTGATGAAATTAACACTGGAATTTACTGCTTTGAATCAGGCCCGCTGTTTGCAGCGCTGGATGGATTGAATTGCAACAATGCACAAAAAGAGTATTATCTGACGGATGTGCTGTCGATACTGGCGCGTTCCGGGAAAAGAGTCGGAGCGGTGCAAGCGGGAGATTTCGAAGAAACATTGGGAATTAACTCGAGAGTTCAACTGGCTGAAGCCGAAATGATCCTGCGCCGACGCAAACTGGTGGAATTAATGGAAAGCGGTGTGACGGTTATGGACCCGGGCAGCACTTTCGTCGATGCCGGTGTATCCATTGGAAAAGACACGATTTTATATCCTTTTACATGGATTGAAGGCAATACTGTTATTGGAGAAGACTGCAGAATCGGACCGAACACCCGGATTTCGGACAGCATTCTTGGTAATTCCATAACACTCCATTTTTCGTATATTCATGAATGCAAAGTTCATGACGGGGTTACTGCAGGACCGTATGTACATTTGCGTCCCGATACTGAATTGCTTTCCGGCGTCAAGGTGGGGAATTTTGTCGAGATCAAGAATTCTCAAGTGGGGCAGGGCAGCAAAGTGCCGCATCTCAGCTATATCGGAGATACGGACATGGGATCAGGCGTTAATATTGGCTGTGGTTCGATTACCGTTAACTATGACGGCAAGAAAAAACACCGGACATTGATTGGCAACGATGCATTTATTGGGTGCAATTCCAATTTGGTGGCGCCGGTGTCCGTGGGAGATGGTGCGTATACTGCCGCAGGGTCGACAATTACAAAGGATGTGCCGCCACGGTCGCTCGGGGTGGGCAGAGCCCGGCAAATAAATATTGCCGGTTGGGTTGACAATAAAAAATAGTCTGGGGGTTGGATGATGATTTTGGAAGATGAGAAAAAACTGCTGATTTTTTCCGGCAATGCCAATCAGGCATTGGCTGCGGAGATTGCAGCCTATCTCGGAACTACGGTGGGGAATGCCTTTGTGGGGCGCTTTAACAACGGCGAGATACAGGTCATGCTGGAAGAAAGCGTTCGGGGTGCGCATGCATTTATCATTCAACCGACTTGCAATCCGGTGAATGATAATATTATGGAGTTGCTCATCATGGCGGACGCGTGCCGAAGAGCATCAGCGCGCAATATTACTGCAGTACTTCCCTATTACGGGTATGCCCGGCAGGATCGCAAGACCCGTGGCCGTGAACCGATCACCGCAAAACTGATTGCCAATCTGCTGACAACGTCAGGGATCACCCGGTTGGTGACGATGGATTTACATGCCGGACAGATTCAGGGATTTTTTGATATCCCGGTTGATCATTTGCCTGGGGTTCCGATTTTGGCGGAATATTTTGCAACCAAACATCTGGACGATCTCGTAGTAGTTTCCCCCGACTTGGGTGGTGTAACCCGGGCTCGCCAACTGGCGGACCGCTTGCATGCCGATATTGCGATTTTGGATAAACGGCGTCCTATGCCCGGAGTGGCAGAAATTATGAATCTTATCGGGAATGTGGAAGGTCGTAACGCTGTAATTATTGACGATATTGTCGATACAGCCGGATCTTTGGTGGAAGGTGCAAAAGCGTTGGAGCGTCATGGCGCAAAAGCCGTATATGCCTGTTGTACACATCCGGTTTTGTCTGCTCCGGCCTGCCAACGACTGAAAGATTCCATCATTAAGGAGTTGGTGGTGACTAATACTATTCCCTTGCCGGAAGAAAAATGCTTTGACAAATTGAAGGTACTTTCTGTCGCGCCGTTGTTGGGTGAAGCGATTATTCGCATTTATGACGATCTTTCGGTAAGCCGGCTGTTTGACACCTGATCCGGAGGCGTATCGCGTTGAAAATTGTTGTAGGGCTAGGAAATCCCGGCGATCAGTATAAAGATACCCGCCACAATATCGGGTTCCAGGTGGTGGAAGAGTTGGCGCGCCGTTGGAACGTTGCGCCGTGGAAACGACGGTATGAAGCGGAAGTGTCGGAACACCGGGCCATTGGCCCGGTGTTGCTTGTCAAACCGCAGACCTTCATGAACCTGAGCGGTGCA
>CAZSRN010000143.1:0-6143 GCA_964609115.1 uncultured Veillonellaceae bacterium
GAATTCCACCCGGATGGCGTTTTTACGCTTTTCCCAGCTGCGAATTTTGAGCAGCCCCACTTCGCCTGTCTGCTTCACGTGAGTGCCGCCGCAGGGGCAGCAATCGCAGTCAGGGATGGAAACCAGCCGGATTTGCTCGAATTCCGGCCCCGGTTTCTTACGCAGGGAATATGTGCTTAATTCCGCATTTTCCACAAACCCGGCAGCAACGAAGCGGTTGTCGAAAATCACGGCATTCGCAGCGTTTTCAATCTCCCGGGCCTGCTCGGCGGAGAGGGACGGCAGGGTCACGTCAATCTGGCAGGTGGCGGCGCCAAGATGGAAGCCGATATTTTCCGCTTGCAGCATAGCCAGAAAAATGCCGGACAGAATGTGTTCGCCCGTATGTTGCTGCATATGGTCAAAACGACGGCGTCGGTTGATTTTGCCGAGCACCGGATCTTTGCCGGGATCACCGGCTACCGTATGAATGATTTCGTCCTTGCGGGTTTGAACATTGAGCACCGGAATATCATTCAGGGTTCCGGTGTCGCAGGGCTGGCCGCCGCCTTCCGGGTAAAAAGCAGTACGATCCAGCACTACCGCGAACTGGCCGTCAGATAAGGGAGACTTGTCCAGAATTGAGGCAGTGAATTCGTGCATATAAGGATCTTGATAATACAGTTTTTCACTTTGCAATGGAAAAACCTTGCCTTTCTTGTTATTCCAGCCAGGTTGCCTGAATTTGGCCGAAGTACATCGTATGATAATCGCCGTTGGTGTAGAAGGCAGCGTCCAGTTTTTTGTCCAAAGGCTGGGGATTCATCGCTTGTTTGAACACAACCTTGCATTCGTAGTGCAGACCCGCTCCTGCGATCAACGGCACAGCAATTTTGACGCCGGGAAGTTTCTGCAGCCCGGCGGCGGCGAATTTGTCGAGGTCGCGTCCGGATTTGCTGCCGCAGATCCCCAGCGCATTGGACATGTCGGTGAGGGGAACGCTGACGGTAAATTCACCGCTAGCCTCCAACAAGCCAAAAGTGAAGCGGGAAGGCCTCACCAGTACGCTGAAAATCGGTTGTCCCCAGATGACGCCGATGCTGCCCCAGCCGATGGTCATGACATTGTCGCGGCCGCCGTGGTGAACGGTCAGAAAGGCCCCCTTGGGTAACTGCTGCGTAACTTGCGGCGCATATTGCGCAAAAGCTATTTCTTTCATATGTAAAACCTCCTGTGATTTGTTATAAAATAATATTGGCGTTTTAATCGCAAAATCCTTGTTGAAAAGTGGACCGGGTTTTGGCGGCAGTTATATTTTTGCGGCAAAATCCGATAGTATATAATATAAGAAAGAGCTTGCGTCGTAAGAAAAGACAAATGTACAAAATATTACTTGCTTTATTTTAAAGTATACAGTATAATCAAAGAAAATTTACTTAGATCAACGCAATGAACGGGATACTGTAGGTTGCAGGATTTCAGAGAGCTGCCGGTAGGTGCGAGGCGGTAATCCGAACAGACAGGTCCACCCGTGAGCGGCCGGTGATGAACCGGGACGGGAACCGCCCGATACAGCGGACAAAGTCGGCCGATTTCGGCAACTTGGGTGGCACCGCGGGAGAACCTCTACCTCTCGTCCCTTTTTTGGGGACGGGAGGTTTTTATTTTTCGGCAATAAGCATACAGGAGTGATGATGATGTCAACAACAAAACGTGCATACAATTTCAATGCCGGCCCTTCCGCGTTGCCCTTGTCCGCCTTGCAAAAAGCGCAGGCGGAACTGCTGGATTTTCAGGGAGCAGGCATGTCCATCCTTGAAATGAGTCATCGCGGCAAGGAATATGAGGCCGTGCACAATCAGGCCATAGCGTTGCTGCGGGAGCTGCTGTCCATTCCGGAAGATTATGAGGTCTTGTTTTTGCAAGGCGGCGCCAGTCTGCAATTTGCAATGATTCCGATGAATTTTCTGCCTGCGGGAAAACGCGCCGCTTATGTGACGACCGGCGCCTGGTCGGAAAAAGCACTGGCCGAAGCCAAAAAACTGGGGGATGCGTATGAAGCCGCCAGCACGAAAGAAACAAATCATAACTTTATTCCGGCCCCTGGCGACTGGAAAACGGCAGCCGATGACGCTTACGTTCACATTACTTCAAACAACACGATTTTCGGCACACAGTGGAAGACCTTCCCTGATACCGGGAATGTCCCGCTGATCGCCGACATGTCCAGCGATATCCTGTCCCGCCCTTTTGATGTCAGCAAATTCAGCCTGATTTACGCCGGCGCACAGAAAAACCTCGGTCCTGCCGGAGTCACGCTGGTCATCGTCAAAAAAAGCTTTCTTGCGACAGCCAACCCGGCACTTCCGACGATGCTCCGTTATGGAACATTTGCCAAGGAAAATTCCCTGTATAATACGCCGCCGACTTTCGGCATCTATCTAATGGGCCTGGTACTTGCCTGGGTCAAGGAACAGGGCGGATTGGCGGCGATTACCCGGCGCAATGAGGAAAAAGCGGCGCTGATCTATGATGTGATCGACGCCAGTCATGGTTTTTATAAAGGGCATGCCCAACCCGCCGCCCGCTCGTTGATGAATATAACCTTCCGGCTGGCGAATGAGGAATTGGAGAAAAAATTCCTTGCCGAGGCAAAACAGGCAGGTTTTGTCGGCTTGGCCGGTCACCGCTCGGTAGGCGGTTGTCGGGCATCTGCATACAATGCGGTGCCGCTGGAAGCCTGTCAGGCGCTGAAGGATTTGATGGTGAAGTTTCAGAGAGAGAACGGATAAATCAGATTAACATTTTGGAGGGAAAACAAATGGCTAAAATATTGGTAAGTGATGCGGTGGCCCAAGCCGGAGTGGAGATTCTTGCGAAAGAGTATCCGGTGGACAGCCGACAAAAATTGACCCAGGCCGAACTGATCGCAATCATTCCGGAGTATGATGCGCTGGTCGTCCGCAGCGAAACCAAAGTGACCAAAGAAGTCATTGCCGCGGCAAAAAATCTGAAAGTGATCGGCCGGGCCGGTGTCGGCGTCGACAATATCGATGTAGAAGCGGCCACCCAACAGGGCATTATCGTGCTGAACGCGCCGGAGGGCAACACCATCGCGGCGACCGAACACACGATGGCCATGATGCTGGCGCTGGCGCGCAATGTGCCGCAAGCTTACGCCTCATTGCAAAAAGGCCTGTGGGAACGATCAAAATTTACAGGGGTGGAAGTTCGGGGGAAGACGCTGGGAATCCTGGGCTTGGGCCGAATCGGCAGCGGGGTTGCCAAACGGGCGCTGGCGCTCGAAATGAACGTCATTGTCTACGATCCGTTCATTCGAGCCGAACAAGCGGAAGCGTTGGGCGTTGAAATTGCCGAACTGGATGATATTTTCGCCCGGGCTGATTTTATTACCCTGCATCTGCCGCTGACGGCGGATACCCGGAAGCTCATTAATAAGAAAGCATTTGCCAAAATGAAGAAGGGCGTACGTATTATTAATGTGGCCCGCGGCGGCGTGATCGATGAAGCGGATTTGGCGGAAGCGATTGAGAGCGGAATTGTGGGCGGGGCAGCCATTGATGTTTTTGAGAAGGAACCGGTCGATCCGAACAATCCTCTGCTGAAATCACCCAAAGTCATTGCGACGCCTCATCTGGGAGCCTCCACGGCGGAAGCGCAGGTTGGCGTGGCCGTCGATGTGGCGCACGGAGTACTGGCAGCCCTGCGCGGCGAACCGGTTACTACGGCAGTCAACATGGCGCCGATTCCGGCGCATGTGTTGGAGGTCATCAAACCTTATTTTACCTTGGCGGAACGGATGGGTTGCCTTGCGGCAACGCTGGCCAACGGTCGCATTCAATCGATTGATGTGGAATTTGCCGGCAATATCAGCGATGTTGATACAAAAATGTTGACGGTGGCCGTGATCAAAGGGGCACTGAACCCATTCCTGCAGGAGTCGGTCAATTATGTAAACGCGCCGGGAACGGCCAAGAGCCGCGGTATCAAAATCAAGGAAGTCAAATTCAAGGATACCGACAATTTCGCCAACCTGATCAAAGTTCGGGTTACGACGGACAAGGATTATTGCTGCGTAAAGGGAACCTTGTTTGGCAAGGAAGGCCGTATTGTGATGATCAACGATTACCGGGTGGATTTTGTACCGCAGGGTTGGTTGATGATCGGACCGCACATCGACCGCCCCGGTATGATTGGCAAGGTCGGCACGATCCTCGGCATGGGCGGCATCAATATCGCCAGCATGCAGGTGGGACGTTCCGAAAAAGCAGGCAATCAAATGATGGTATTGGCCGTAGAGTCCATTATTCCGCAGGATGTGCTGGAACAGCTGAAAGCGGTGGACGGCATCTTGGGCGCCACCATGGTAACGTTTGAATCTTTGCAGAGGTAATTCGTACAAGTAATTTGGAGGAGAAAAATATGGCTGCAGTGAAGCCTTTCAAGGCCTTGCGACCGGCAGCGGAAGCCGTTGCCGGGTTTGCTTCTTTACCTTATGATGTGATGGATACGGACGAAGCGCGGGAAATGGTCGCAAAAAATCCACGGAGTTTTTTGCGGGTAACCCGTGCGGAGGTTGATTTGCCGACAGGCGTCGATCCTCATTCCCCGGAAGTCTATGCGCAGGCCGGAAAAAAACTGGCGGAGTATGTGACAAACGGGACGCTGAAACAGGACAAGGCAGACTGCTATTATATATATCGCCAGCAAATGGGGCAGTATGTTCAGACAGGCATTGCCGCAGTTTGTCAGGTGGAGGAATATGAGGCGGGGATCATCCGCAAACATGAACTGACGCGTCCGGACAAGGAACAGGACCGGGTGGATCATATTCTGGGCACTGGCGCGCAAACAGGACCGGTCTTTCTCGTTTATCGTCACAATCCTGAAATTGCGGCGCAAGTGGCGGCTGTAACCGCGACTCGTCCGGTTTATGATTTTACGAGTGAAGATTCCATTCGTCATACCCTGTGGGTCATGGACAATCCCGCGGCAATTTCGGCTGTAGAACAAGCTTTTGCCGGAATGGAACGGCTTTATATCGCCGACGGCCACCACCGGGCTGCGGCTGCGGCCCGCGTGAGCCACATGAGCCGGGGCGAAGAGGCCGGCAGTTTTTTGACCGTGTTGTTCCCTGACGATGAAGTTCATATTTTGGACTACAATCGGGTGATTTACGGCTGGGGCGAGTTGTCGTCCGCCGAATTGCTCGCGCAGGTTGCGACAAAATTCATTATTGAATTGGTTCGTCCCAAAAAGGCCGACACCGGAAAACCCCAGCGCATTCATACTTTCGGCATGTATCTGGATGGGGTGTGGTATCAGCTGACGCCGAAACCGGGGACTTTTGATCACAACGACAAGCTGGCGCGTCTGGACGTGAACATTCTGCAGAACAATCTGCTGGGACCCATCTTTGGCATCAAAGATCCACGCACTGACAAAAGGATCGGCTTTGTCGGCGGAATTCGCGGCATGTCTGAATTGTGCCGGCTGGTAGATTCCGGTCACGCCGTAGTGGCCTTTTCCCTATTTCCGACTTCCATGGAGGAATTGATGGCCGTGGCGGATGCAAATGAGATCATGCCGCCGAAGTCTACCTGGTTTGAACCCAAGCTGCGGGACGGCATGGTAATCCATACGATTGGCTGAAACTTCAGCTGAGACCGGAGCGGGTCGCCGCTTCGGTCTTTCTTATGCGGGGCAGAGTGAAAAATGAACAGAGGATAGGGTTGCGTGACTATGTGAAAAATGGTACAATCGGTTTGCGCACAGATTGTGAATGTTTTAACAAAGTGCGCGCAGAGTAATGAATACGGCCTAGCTGGGACAAATCCATATTTTTCAGTACGCAATGGGTTAGGCAAAAGGATTTAAACTTGTCGACGGAGAAAATATAGAACGCAGGCTTGTTTGCCTACAGTTAAAAGGAATGTCGACGAGCGGAACCGAGGTTGTGTTCGTTACCGGTTAGGGAGAAGGGACCCGAAAAATGAAAAATGGAGGCGGTATAATCAATGGCAATTAAAAAAGTACTCGTCATCGGCGCCGGGCAGATGGGCAGCGGAATCGCGCAGGTCATGGCGCAGGGCGGCATGGAAGTCGTGCTGCAGGACATTGAACAACGGTTCGTAGACAAAGGC
>CAZSRN010000144.1:0-2462 GCA_964609115.1 uncultured Veillonellaceae bacterium
TGCGGGGATTGTGGATGCACTGTCGCCTTGGGTGCAGGAAGATCTTCAACAACTTTTGGATGAGGGACTCCTAGTTCTGCAATCAGGCGGCGGATATCGTTATCATAATGGGGTTACGCTGATTCTTGGCGCTGAGATTGAAACCTGCGAGGATGGCGGGGGAATGTGCCATTCGTTGGCATACCTGCCGGATCTGGAGTCCATGCGGGAACTGTCAAGGGAGATGTCCCGGCATATCCGAAATATAGGCCTAAGTTCACAAAATGCCCATATGCCGTTCAAACAGTTGGCTGCAATTGCCCGTTCCCATGAGGCTTTATTTATTCCGGCGCATGCATTCACGCCTCATAAAAGTCTTTTTGGCTCTTGCGCCGATCAATTGTCTGATTTGTTGCCCAAGGTCGATTGTTTGCAGATAGCGGCGATAGAACTGGGATTGTCGGCGGATTCAGAAATGGCCGACCAGATCAGGGAATTGTGGGATTTCGAGTTTTTGACCAATTCCGACGCGCACTCGCCGGAAAAAATTGGACGTGAATATAATTGGATGGAGTTGGCGGCACCTACTTATCAGGAGTGTTTGCTGGCTTTCAAACGATGCGGGGGACGCCGGATACTGGCCAATTATGGAATGGACCCCCGACTCGGGAAATATCACCATAATTGTTGCGAAAAATGCGGCATGATTTTTTCAGGGTCTCCCCAAACTGGAAGTTGCCCTGAATGTGGCGGTACCAAGTTGGTCAAAGGAGTATCGGAACGAATTGCAGAAATTGCTGATTCTCCGGCAGCGAATCACCCGCAAGATCGACCCGCTTATTATTATCAGGTTCCCTTGCCGATGCTGCCTGGACTTGGCGGCAAGACCCTCGACAAATTGGTGGATGAGTTGGGAACCGAAATGCAATTGATTCATCATGCGCCATTATCTGAAATACAACGTGTGGGCGGAAAAAGGGCTGCTGCAGCATTTTCGGCCATACGGAACGGAACCGCGACCGTGCAGAGCGGCGGCGGCGGAGTCTATGGGAAGATATTCATAGACTGATGGGAGTTGCCGATGAATGAGCGGATGCAGGAATTTTTGAACTATATCCTGGTGGAACGGGGGCTGGCGCGTAACACAATTCAGGCCTATGAAAGAGATTTGCAACAGTTTGAATGCTATCTTAAAACAAGAGGCATTGATGGCATCGAGCAGGTTGAAGCCAAGACGCTGGTCGATTTTTTGTTGCATCTGCAACAGAACAAGTTGCGCCCCACCTCAATTTCTCGCAAATTGGCGGCTTTGCGAAGCTTTTTCCAATATACTGTCCGGGAGCGTCATTTGAAAAAAGACCCTTCTGGAACGATTGATTCACTCAAAATTCCGCGACGGTTGCCCAAAGTGCTGAATGAAACGGAAGTTGCCAGACTGCTCGAACAGCCGGGGGCATCGACGCCGTGCCATATCCGGGACAGAGCGATGTTGGAATTGATATATGCGACGGGAGTCAGAGTTTCGGAGCTGGTTTCGCTGAAAGTAACCGATATTAACATGGAGATGGGATATATCCGTTGTTTCGGCAAAGGTTCCAAAGAGCGGATTGTGCCCATGGGCGGAACCGCACAGAGGGCTTTGCAGGAATATCTGGATCGCGGACGTCCCCTGATTTTGAAACGTGTTATGGAAGATACGTTGTTTCTGAATCATCGCGGTCACAAAATGACCCGGCAGGGTTTTTGGCTCATTATCCAGGAATCGGCTCATCGCGTCGGGATAAAAACGCCCGTGACACCGCATATGTTGCGCCATTCATTCGCCACCCATCTTCTGGATCATGGCGCGGACCTGCGCTCGGTACAGGAAATGCTGGGACATGCTGATATTACTACCACACAGATCTATACTCATGTTACCCGGACCCGATTGAAAGAAGTATATAATAAGACTCATCCCCGAGCTTAGAAAAGGGGGATTCACAAAATGCGAATGGTGGATCTGATTGAAAAAAAGAAGCTGGGCGGATGTCACGATGAGACGGAAATCCGCTTTATTGTGCAAGGTTTTACTCTGGGTGAAATTCCGGATTATCAAATGGCGGCCTGGTTGATGGCAGTTCGCTTTCAGGGTCTTACACAACCGGAAACGGTGACTTTGACTTTGGCCATGGCGCAGTCGGGGAAACAGTTGGATTTATCGACGATCGAGGGAATAAAGGTTGATAAGCACAGTACGGGTGGTGTGGCCGATACTACGACGCTGATTGCCGGACCGCTTGCAGCGGCTGCCGGTGTGAAAGTTGCCAAGATGGCAGGCAGGGGTCTCGGTTTTACCGGCGGAACCATTGATAAGCTGGAATCAATTCCCGGTTTTAGGACGGCGCTGAACCCAAAGGAATTTGTGGATCAAGTGCAGCGAGTCGGGTTGGCGGTGATGGGACAGACTGCCGATTTGGCGCCGGCCGATGGGAAAATGTATG
>CAZSRN010000144.1:2472-6051 GCA_964609115.1 uncultured Veillonellaceae bacterium
GGGATGCCACTTCTACAGTGGACAGTCTGCCTTTGATTGCCGCATCGGTGATGAGTAAAAAAATAGCTGCCGGGGCGGACAAAATACTGTTGGACGTGAAATTCGGCAGCGGCGCTTTTATGAAAAATGTTAAGGATGCAACAGCATTGGCGCAATGGATGGTTGATATCGGAACTGGAGCCGGACGTCAAACGGAAGCTATTGTCAGCAGCATGGAAGAGCCGTTGGGAACCGTAATCGGGAATAGCATGGAGGTGGAGGAAGCTGTCGAAGTATTGTCAGGCCTTGGCGATGCCCGATTGCGTGATTTTTGCATTCTGCTGGCGGCAAGAATGTTGAAGATGGCAAAGCCCGAACTTGAAATGACAACAGCGACAACAGCGATTCGAGAGAAATTGAAAAATGGAGACGCCCTTGCAAAGTTTGAGGAGTTCGTGATCGCTCAGGGGGGGAATGGGCATGTTGTTCGAGAACCCTCTTTATTGGGAAGGGCATCCGGAACCGTCGAAATTCGAACGGACAAGGCGGGGTACATTAGCGAAATGGACTCGGCGGATCTTGGACGTGCTGCGCTTCAACTCGGCGCAGGCCGGGCGCAAAAGGACGATGCCATTGATTTAACGGCAGGAATCAAACTGCATCGACGCTGCGGAGATCTTGTGAAAAAAGGAGAACTGCTGGCGACGTTGTTTTTTTCTGATGCGGTGGATCCAACAGCCTCCAAGATGCTTGTGAAAGGAGCCTTTCATCTGACGCCGAAACCTAAAGCAGCAGGGCCTTTGATTGCAGGGATCCTGGATGCATCAGGCTGGCGCATAAGTTCTTGATCAATATGCATTTAGCGTAATAAAAATATGAAGTTGCGGGGATTGTAGAATTTCTACAGTCTCTTTTTTTATTGATAAATAGTGTTGGTTATTGACGGAGTATAAAACAACGTCCGAAGTTTTTTGTTTTCTTATTGAACTTTGATAAATGCACAATCGGCTAAGTACACTATGATTAATATCAGGGAACTATTGCGTTGAAAAACAGTAAAATAAAATTCTTCCAGGGGATAGGCAGAAACAGTGCGTGTGCCGGCCGCAATTGATTTTTCAAGAGAGAGGAGATTATTTGATGAGCGGGCATTTGTGTCTTTTGAAAGAGCAAAACGCAATTTTAAAAAACAGAGAAGACACGGCAATTGTCCCAAAGCTGAAATTAAAAGAGTATTTAAAAGCTGAAGTCAATGGAACAGGGTTTAAGTTTTTTATCAATATATTGTTTAATCCTCTTTATAATGTGATTTTTTTGATTCGTTGTTATCAATGCTGCAAGAATAAAATGCTGAAGAAGATATTGTATAGAAAACTTATCTATAGCTATGGGATATTTATTGGCGAAAAGGTTGAAATCGGTATTGGAGTAAAACTGCCTCATCCGAATGGAATTGTTTTTGGGCAAGGAGTTAAGCTGGGAGATCATTGTACGATTTATCAACAAGTCACTTTCGGGGTAAAGGGCTTTGGTGAAGACAAATATCCGGTGATAGGAAATGATTGCATTTTTGGCGCAGGGTCAAAAGTTTTAGGCGACATTCATGTCGCTGATGGAAGCACAGTAGGGGCTAATGCCGTATTAATCGACAGTACAGTGAAAAAGGGTGTATATGTAGGGTCTCCTGCAAGAAATATCGGTGTCACTGAATAAGCGAGTCCAACAGTATTAATAACCACCTCGGTAGATTAAATTTGCATAAAGGTGGGAAAGAGTATGAAGGTGACGCGGAAGTGGAGAAGAAATTGGCGCAGGTTGGCTGTGATAGCAACAGTCACTGCTGCTATGGCGGGAACTTCATTGGGAATGGCTATGCCGGCGGGGGAACAGGTGGTTGCGGGGGCTGCAGCGATTGCTAGAAACGGCCAAACCATGAGTATAAATCAAACAACCGATAAGGTTTCCATCAACTGGAACAGCTTCGGAATAGCGGGCGGAGAAAAAGTGAGTTTTGTTCAGCCCAGTAGTCAGGCGATTGCTTTGAATCGAGTGATTGGTAATGATGCTTCGACAATCTATGGTCAAATTGCGGCGAATGGCAAAGTTTTTCTTATCAATCCCAATGGAGTGCTTTTTGCACCAGGGTCGCAAGTAAATGTGGGCGGCTTGGTGGCATCGACGCTAAATCTATCAGACAGTGATTTTATGTCAGGAAAATACCTCTTTTCCGGGAATGGAGGTTCGGTTATCAATAAAGGAAGTATTAAAAGTTCGGAGGGTGGGTACATTGCTCTTATTGGAGCACAAGTCGGCAATCAGGGAGTGATTGTGGCCAGACAGGGAACTGTCGCTCTCGGGGCCGGCCGGCAGGTTACCCTGGACTTTAACGGTGACGGTCTTTTGAATATGGTGATTGACCAATCCGCCGTGCGCGCAATGGTGGAAAACAAAAATATGATTTACGCAGACGGCGGGCAAGTCATTATGACGGCCAAGGCGGCTAATGCTTTAGTCGATACGGTGGTAAACAACAGCGGGATTATCCAGGCCCGATCCGTCAGCAACAAAAACGGCATCATCCGGTTGGATGGAGGCAATTCAGGCTTCGTATCGGTAAGCGGGAAAATGGATGTTTCAGGATACAATGCTGGAGAAGTCGGCGGAACTGTTTCTGTGAGCGGTGAAAAAGTATCTGTGACAGGCAATGCCAATATTGATGCGTCGGGTGCAAATGGCGGAGGTTCAGTTCTAATTGGCGGAAAAGGCTCAACAATGGTTTCAAACGCGACGTTGGTGGAAAAGAACGTTTCGATCAGCGCTGATGCAACGACAAGCGGTGATGGAGGTACTGTTACCGTATGGTCAAATGACAAAACAGAGTTTAGCGGAAAGATTAGTGCGCGGGGAGGAGCTCAAGTCGGGAATGGCGGGCAAGTCGAAGTATCTGGGAAAAACAAACTCTTATATTATGGGTTGACGGATTTGCGCGCGTCAGCGGGAAAAACAGGAAGTCTCCTGCTGGATCCCAATGATTTTTTGATTTCATCGTCAGGCGGCGATATCACTGGAGCTGACTTGAGCAATCAGCTGGCGCTGGCGAATGTGACCATTTTGTCGGAGCAGGGATTGCAGGCTGGAAATGGAGACATCTGGGTGAATGATGCCGTGTCCTGGAATACGACAAATAGCTTGCAATTGAGTGCAACGCGAAATATTGAAGTTTCCCAGCCCATTAGCGCGAGTGGCGGTGGAACTGTGCTGCTGAAAGCGGGTACTGAAGCTTCCGGCGTGGGGACCGTTGCGTTTTCCGGTGAAGGGAAAGTGGTTCTGGGCGACGGCGGCGCATTAAACATTTATTACAATCCCACATCTTTTGCCACGCCGACAAAATATTCGGCTTATACATTTGGAACAGGGAGCGTTACTGCCTATATGCTGGTTAATAATGTGACCCAGTTGCAGAATATGAGTTCCAATCTTGCCGGATATTATGCATTGGCTGCTGACATGAATGCTTACGCAACCGCTGAATGGAACGAGGGGCTCGGATTTAGCCCCGTAGGAACATCCAGCAAAGGATTTAGCGGCAAATTTGACGGG
>CAZSRN010000145.1:0-6022 GCA_964609115.1 uncultured Veillonellaceae bacterium
GCTCAACATTCTCCTTCAGGTCCATATTGTCCTGCAACAGATGTTCATAGCTTTTCGCTATTTCCGCCATAAATTGATCTACGTCGGCAGGATCATATCCCCGAAATTCTTTTTGAAATTTCTTATTATGAATATCCAGCGGTGTCAGCACAAGTCCACCCCTTCCCATTTATGACAAACAGAATTCTTACATATATCTCTTCAACAAGACCCCGGTTCTACCCTTTTTTGTCTGCCCTGTAATTTCCACAATCTCTACTCTGCCACGACCGCGAAAAGAAATGATGTCCCCGGCTTTAACGATTTGAGCCGGGCTTTTGGTATCTTTCCAGTTCACTTTCACTCTTTCCGCCTGGATTTCTTCGGTCATCTGCGTGCGCGACAGACCGAATCCAGCGGCTGCAATGGAATCCAGCCGCAAAGACGCCACTGTGGATCGAATTTCCTTGACCGTTTCAGGGCGAGGTTGCAACTCCGACAATTCTATACGCCGGGTCTTGACGTTCGCGGCGCCGATTCGCTGCAACTCATTAAGAACAAACGAAGTAATGGAGGCATCCACAACAATCTGACATCCACCGGAAACCATCAGAATATCGCCAACAACGCCCCGCTTTATGCCCAGCGCCAACAATCCGCCCAGAACATCCCGATGCGTCAATTGATAATAACGAGCATCCCACTCTGCCGCAACGGCTTCAACCGGGAATACCGCTTCTCCGCGAAAATCCTTGCAGATAAAAGCGGCCTTCACTCTCTCCGCAGTTGCAAATCCCCCCTGCGACTGCAGTATCAAAGCATCTTCATAAGCAGCAACGGTTTCGGCAATGGCGAAACCGTTCGGATCCAAAAATTCAGTGACAAAAAATCGTCTGTTACGAATTGCATTTTCTGCCGCATCCAAAATACGTGCAGCCAGTTCCTGATCCCCAGTCGAGCGATAATACCGCAGAATCTTTTCCCTATCGATCATTGATCTTTTCCCATTTCCCTGGATCTCTCCGTTGCAGCGACAACCGCTTCGATCAGCGCGGCGCGTACGGCATGGTTCTCCAGAACCTGCACTCCGCTAATCGTCGTTCCGGCCGGGGAAGTTACCATATCCTTTAATTTTGCGGGATGATCCCCCGTTTCCAATACCATTTTGGCCGCTCCCAACATGGTCTGCGCTGATAAAAGCAATGCATTTTGCCGGGAAAGTCCTACGCGAACCCCGGCGTCAGAAAGCGCATCCAGCATCAAAAAGAAGAAAGCCGGGCCACTGCCGGATAGCCCCGTAACCGCATCCATCATGGACTCGTTCAACTTCACCGAACGACCAACGGCGGAAAACATTTCCGACACCAGATTGGCGGCAGCCTCATCCGCATGCGTTCCGCGCGCGACGGCAGCCATGCCTTCGCCAACAGCTACAGGCGTGTTGGGCATTACCCGGATCACCGGTACGCCTGACAAATGTTTTTCAATCGTAGAAATTTTAATTCCGGCAGCAATCGAAACCACCAATGTTTTTTTCGGTACAATTTCCCCGATTTCCAACAAAACGGATTCCATTACCTGCGGTTTGATCGTTAAAAACAATACGTCGGAAGCACTGGAAACACTCTGAATACTTTCCGCCACATGAACAGAATATCGTTCCTTGAGAAAATGCAACCGCTCTGGAACTACATCGTAAACCGTCACTTGAGAAGGTTTCAGCATTTCCCGTGTCAGCAGTCCGCTCATCAGCGCCTCGCCCATAGCGCCGCCGCCGATAAAGCCGATTTTTTTATTGGACAACATCGTAATTCCTCCCTTGCGCTAGGACCGCTGCCATGGCAAAGACCCCTGCTCTTCCATACTAAATCGCTCGTTGGAAAAAATCGTCACCTGAGCCGGAGCAAATAAAAAAATGGTGCTGGAAATACGTTGTACGGTTCCGCCCACTGCATAGGTAATTCCACTCATGAAATCGACAGTGCGTTTCGTAGTATCTCCATCCGTTCTCTCAAAATTAACAATAACGGTTTTTCCATTCGTTACATTTTCTGCAATCTGGCGGGCATCGTCAAATCCAGTCGGTTGGGTCAATACTACCGTCCCCTTGAAGTCAACCGCTTTATGCGGAGCTGCAGGCGCCGATGCGGCTGGAACCGACGGCAGCGTGTTGGAAACCACCGGCAAGGATTGCTCAGGTTGCGCCTTCCAGCGAGATTTGGAACTGTTGTCCACGGTCTTTGCCGCACGTTCAGGTTTTCGCTCCGGTCGATCTGTCGGTTTATCCATTGGAGGCTGTGCGGTTTCTTCGGTATCTTCCGCATCCACCAGTCCCAACATGCTCCATATGCGATCTAAAAGCTTCAAAAGCCATTCCTCCTTTTACCGAGCCGATCGGGCTCCAAACAGGCCGGTTCCGATACGAACCATCGTAGACCCTTCCTCGACCGCTACCCGATAGTCATGCGTCATTCCCATGGATAGCCAACGAAATGAGTCGGGATGCAAAGCTTTTTCTTTCAGCTTATCAAACATTTCACGCAGGGTGCGAAAAATGGGTCGAGTAAGCTCCGGGTCATCAAACAAGGGAGCCACCGTCATCATTCCGCAAAGTCGAAGATTCGGCAATGAGTCAATAAATGCAGCCAATTCCTCTGCCTGTTCCGGCGTTACACCGGATTTTGCGTCTTCACCTGAAACATTGACCTCTAAAAGAACATCCTGTACTTTTCCGATATTGAGAGCACACCGGTTGATTTCAGTTGCAAGCCTGGAACTGTCAACCGAGTGAATCAGAGAAAACAACTGCACTGCCTGTTTCACCTTGTTCGTCTGCAAATGACCGATCAGATGCCATGTCAGCGGCAGGTCTGCAAGCAGTGCAGACTTTTCCATCGCTTCCTGAACACGGTTTTCACCAACAATGGATAACCCGGCGGCAAATGCCTGCCGAATGACTTCCGGCGACTGAGTTTTTGTCACTGCAATCAAAGAAACTGTATCCAGCGGGATCAACTTGCGAATTACCGCAAGGTTTTCTGCAATCATAAAACTGGCCTCCATCCCGGCGTTCCATTTTATTATTATATCGCCAGGAGACTTCAGCTGTCAAAGTGCCATCAGAACTCCAAACCGGCCCGTTTTGCCGCCGCTCGCCCGATGGGAAAAAAACAGGTCCGAGTGCTGCCTCGTAGAAACTCCACTAATGACGATATTCGCTTCAGGAACACCGGCTTCGATCATTTGCAAGCGGTTCCATTCCCACAAATTCAACATCCAGTGATTCGCACGGTTGCTGCGGGAAAACAACTCCACATCAGCCCATCGTGAGCGAATTTTATCCATCACGGGTTCATCAATTTCATAATCATCCGGCCCAATGGATGGACCAATTCCAATCAGACAATCTTCCGGGTCCGAGCCGAACGCATGTTGCATAATGGACAACGTGCGGGGACCAATCGACTGAAAAGTGCCTTTCCAGCCTGCATGGCTCAATCCAATAACTTTTCGCACCGGATCGTACAACAACAAGGGAACGCAATCCGCAAAAAACAGCAGCAATGGCAATTGGGGAGTACGGGTAACGAGCCCGTCCGTATCAGCAAGACGCTGTCCCGCCTGCCTTTCATCGACGACTGCGACACGGTCGCCGTGCACTTGCCCGGATGCCACTACCTTATTGAAGTCGACGCCGACGGCTTGACAAAACTTGAACCGGTTGGCCCGGAGATTTTCCTCACTGTCATTTACTTTTAACCCCAAATTGAGCGAAGACAGTTCATTCACGCTTTGGCCGCCCATACGGGTAGAAATTCCATGACACAGTCCTTTTTCATTCAATTTGGGAAAATATGCCCAACGAACACCGTTTTCATTTGTGCTATATTCCAATTCTTCCATCCGATTATTCCTCTTCCTTCCTACTCGCCACATACACCACAGCGCCTGCAATTCGACGAACACAACGCTGTCGATCTCATTTGCCGTGCTTTTTGCAATTCCGACCATAGATATTCCCGCGTTACCCCAACATCGATAATTTCCCACGGCAGCTGTTCTTCAGCGCCGTATTCACGATATAAGACTGATTTTTCCTGAATCCCCGACCCTTTCAGGGCCTGCTTCCAATATTTCCGACCGCCCAATTGATGGGCCGCCAACAGTACCTGTCCGATTTGCCGGTCACCCCGCGCCAATACGCCTTGAATGTAAGCCTCGCGTAATGATTCAGCCTGAACGCGGATTCTTTTTTCTCCCTTCAAACTTTTTTCCAACCGGGTCAACCGAGCGGATACAAGCGTTTGGTCTGCCATGGGCAACCATTGAAACGGAGTAAAAGGCTTTGGCACAAACGGGTTGACGCTCAGCGTCAAGGTTCCGGCGTTACCGTTGTCCCGCATGCAGTGCAAGGTTGCCAATGCCAGATCTATAATGGCGTCGATATCTGCGTCGGTTTCTTCCGGCAACCCGATCATAATGTAAAGTTTGATATTGGGAATTCCTGCCTTCAGGGCCATGGCAACTGTCGCCAACAGGTTTTCTTCCGTAATTCCCTTGTTGATGACGCGGCGCAATCTTTCGCTTCCAGCTTCCGGCGCCAAAGTGATGGTGCGGTGTCCACTATCCGCCAGTATTTTCACCAATTCCGGCGTTGTTGAATCGGCCCGCAACGAAGCCACGGATGTCCCGATTTTTTGCGAAGCCAACATGGAGCACAGTAACTCCATATCGGGAAAATCTGAAACCGCCGCCCCTACCAAACCAACTTTTTTCTTGTGGAAAGCTGCATGTGCAACCCCTTCGCGAACCGAATCAACAGATCTGGAACGTGGCGGACGGAAGCAATATCCTGCCATGCAAAATCGACAATGACGCCCGCAACCGCGGGCAACTTCAACCAGATACAGACTGTCAAACTCCGTTTCGGTTGCTACAATGGCGGTTTCTCCGGCATAATCGTCAAGCTGTCGAATCCAGCGCCGCTCCACTCTGCCTGATTGCGGAGGATATGCCGGCACATAGAGTCCGGGTACTTGTGACAGCTCCTGCAGAACAGTTTGACGGGATGCGGAGTTCATCCTCCCGGAATGATAGACATTCAACAAATCCTGGATTACTTCTTCACCCTCCCCAATAACAAACACGTCAATGAATGTCGTCATAGGTTCCGGGTTAAAGGTTGCACAAGGCCCCCCTGCAATGACTATTGGGTCTGCTTCACTCCGATCCCTGGAGCAAAGAGGAATTCGTCCCAGCTGCAAAATTTCCAGGACATTAAAATAATCCATTTCAAAGGAAATGGCAAATCCGATCAACGGAAACTCCTGCAAGGGGCGTTGATTTTCTAGTGTCAATAAGGGTGTGCCGGTACGCAGATATTCCGCTCTCTCTGTCGGCGACGGTAAAAACGACCGCTCGCATGCGCTGTCGTTTCGCCGGTTGATCTCCCGGTAAATAATTTGAAAGCCCAGATTCGCCATTCCCAGATGATATTCATTAGGGAAAATCAACGCAAATCCTGTTTTTGCGCCGGGCGCCGTAACTTGAACTCCTGATTCGGAGGAAATGCGCTGTTTCAGACTATCGATTAATTGCCAATTCATATGCCTATTATGTCACATGAGAAAACGGCTGACAACCGCTGCTTTTATCCAGTGTTTTTTTGCGGCAGGCAAACAACGAACGCCCCTGAACCGGTATTCTCCGTTCAGGGGCGTCATGAACTATTGCAAAAAGAGTCAATTGTACTGCCACGCAGGGTCAGTCCATTCTACCACGCTTCCCTGCTGCAATGATGCCGCAACATCAATTAGGCGTTGATTGGACGAACCGCGAAACGCCAAATCCAAATCACGCTGTTCCTGCTCGTAAGGCCCATCCACTAAAATATCCGTAACCTGAAGCAACGACAATATAGCCGGCTCTTGCCCTGCTTTCTTTTGCAGTTCCTCCAACCGGTAACCCGTGTATGTAACAACTGACAAACCGCGCTTCTTGGCCGCCGCAGCGACAAGGGCCATTGCTTCAGCCTGCGCAAAAG
>CAZSRN010000146.1:0-5268 GCA_964609115.1 uncultured Veillonellaceae bacterium
AATATATTGCGACCGATAATAAGTGTTCCACAATGCAGAGAAATTATCTTTTGGATTCAACAAAGAAGAGGGTAAATCCTCTATTTTCAGGTGATGGACACAACCCTGTTCGCAGTAAAGCGCTTCATCGGGCAAAACAAATACCAGCCGACGTTGTGGATAACGCAATTGAAATTTGCGCAACAAAATATCGGCTGTCTGATGAAAAAGTTTGGGCTGTGCTACCAGATCGCCGTCCGGTGTTTCATTGAAACGAATTAAGCCTACCATGCGATGGATTTCAGTGCCGACTTCCCGGCTGCGGCGGCGAAAAACGGAACTTGCCTGACCGCGGCCGCAAATACAGTAAGCGGGACCAAAAGTCAAAGCCTCTTTCAAGGCGGAAAGAATGATCGCGGAACAATCACGGGAGCGGTTCCGCAAATTGAAGAGAATCATGACGGCAATCCGCCGTCCCTTGTATTGACCCAGCCAGGAATAATCGACCCCCTTTTTATCGGAAAGTTGCTGGATGAGTTTTGCCAGGGGGTATGTGTCGGCATCTATTTCATCGGCAATGCAAAACAGGTTCGGTTCCTGACCGGTTATGCGAAGTTCTGCCGGCAGACCGGTCAATTCGCTGAGCAACGCAGCTTTCAGCAAGCTTTCAGGGTTTGGAAGGCACTGGATCATGCTTCGCTCCCCCATAAAGCAGTCTGAACATAAGGTGAATCGATTCGAATGGACCTTGAGGGGGGCGATGAGTATTTTTTCCCCTGAATGAGGATAAATGGCAACGCCCGTTTCATGACTACGCCGATTCGTGACAGATCCTCGGCAGAACGAAAACTGCATTCACGGCGCAGGCTAAAGATCTTTTTTGCAGAACGGGGGCCAATGCCGGGGACGCGCAGTAATTCCGAAAGTGAAGCCCGATTTATTTCCAGCGGAAAGAGATCGGGATGATGCAAAGCGTAAGCTTGTTTTGGATCTATCGCAAGGTCAAGATTTCCCATGGGATCGTAGGCAAGGTCATGAATTTGAAAGCCATAGTACCGGAACAAAAAATCCGCTTGATAGAGACGATGCTCCCGCAGTAACGGCGCACCGGCAATTCCATCGAGAGGAGTGCCGGGGACCGGCTGAAAAGTGCTGAAATAAGCTCGTTTCAATCCATAACCGGAATAGAGGCGAACCGTCGAATCGAGAATGTCCTGGTCCGACTCCTGCGCCGCACCCACAATGAACTGGGTGGAGTGGCTAACATCGGGGTGTTGGGTTGTGTAGCGGTGAATTCGGCTCATGCCGCCCATGATTTCCGTGGCAAAATTTTTAGTTCGGCTGAGCCGTGACAGATGGAGAGCCGATGGGGCTTCCATATTCAAAGACACCCGGTTGGCAAGTTCTACTGCTTTTTCCGTTTCAGCCTCTCCAGCCCCAGGCAAAATTTTCAGGTGGATATAGCCGCCGAACTTGTAGCGAAACCGCAGAATTTCCAATGTTTCCAACAGTTCCTGCATTGTGCGTCCCGTCGAGTGACGAACGCCGGAACTGAGAAACAAGCCTTCCACATAATTTCGACGATAAAATTCCATGAATAGTTCCGCCAGTTCATCCGGAGTAAAAGAACTGCGTGGCACATCGCGCCCGGCACGGTTTGGACAGTACATACAGTCTTTTTCACATTGATTGCTGAGCAAAACTTTGAAAAGCGATACACAACGTCCATCCGGCGTAAAAGAATGACAAACTCCGCTGGGTACGGTTCGCCCGATTTCGGCAGACTTGAATTTTTTCGGCGCGGCGCAAGAAGCAGCGCACACGTCATACTTGGCGCTTTCGCCGAGCAATGCCAATTTTTCAAGTTTATCCATGCGAAAGTCCTCCTTTGGAAGTGCTGTTTTCAGCCTCATTATACAAAACTGTTACGAAAATATCAAACATATGTTCTGGTATTTTCGGCAGGAAAATGTGACAAAGCGGAGAATCTAATGTAAGCGTACTTGATTCAGATGATAATACTGGAGGAAAAATGCAAAACGACTACATGAAGCGACTCAACCCCTGTCAAATGGAGGCGGTGACCCATATTAACGGACCCTTGCTGGTGGTGGCAGGCGCAGGATCGGGAAAAACCAGCGTACTTACCAGCCGCATCGCGTATTTGTTGGAACAGGGAATCAAACCGTGGGAAATTCTGGCTATTACCTTTACGAATAAAGCTGCAGCAGAAATGAAACAACGCGTGGAAAAAATCGTCGGGCCGGTAGCAAAGCAAATCTGGCTGAGTACCTTTCATGCGTTTTGCGCAAGATTTTTGCGGATGGAAATTGACGTGACCGGCTGGTACAGCCGGCATTTTACAATTTATGACGAAGGCGACATCAAGCTTTTGGTCCGGCAGTGTCTGAAAGAACTCGATTTGCCGGAACGGCAGTTTTCGGCGGGAAGCGTTATTGGAACGATTTCCAATGCGAAAAACCAACTCATTACTCCCGAGCAATTTTCAGCGCAGGCAGACAACTACTATCAACAACGTGTCGCCTCGGTTTATTCGTTATACCAGAAGAAACTGCTGGCGAATAATGCCATGGATTTTGACGACTTGATGAATGTTGCCGTCCGCCTGTTGGAAGAACGACCGGAGGTATTGGGGAAATATCAACAGCGTTTCCGGTATATTCTGGTGGACGAGTATCAAGATACCAATCATACGCAATATACGCTGACGCGGATGCTGGCGGCAAAACACCGCAATCTGTGCGTGGTCGGCGATGCGGATCAGAGCATTTACGGCTGGCGGGGCGCGGATATCAGCAATATTCTGGATTTCGAAAAAGATTATCCGGAAGCCGCGGTGATCAAATTGGAACAAAACTATCGTTCAACACAGAACATTCTGGATGCAGCCAATGCTTTAATTGACAAGAATACCGGACGAAAACCGAAAACGATGTGGACGGAAAATCCGGCCGGAGATTCGCTGGTAGTACATGTTGCCGGCGACCAACGGGAAGAAGCCCGTTTTGTTGTGGAACAAGCTGTTCGCCTGAATACGGTGCAACGTCAGCCCTATGGCGGAATGGCGGTGCTATACCGGACCAATGCGCAATCCCGGGCAGTGGAAGAAGAATTTTTGAAGCAAGGAATTCCGTACACGATTGTCGGCGGCGTTAAATTTTATGATCGAAAAGAAATCAAGGATATGTTGGCCTATTTGCGGGTCATTCAGAACCCGGCCGATTCAGTCAGCTTCCGGCGAATTGTCAACGCGCCGAGAAGAGGTGTCGGCGACACTTCCATGGGGCATTTGCAAGTGGCGGCGGATCAGGCCGGTGTGTCTCTGTATGAAGTTTGCAAGCAACTCCATACGGTTGCCTCGATTGGAACAAAAGCAAAAAATGCGCTGGTTGAGTTGCTGCGCTTGTTGGATCGGTTTCGAGAAGCGGCGGAAAAAGAATCCATCGCGGATTTGATTACGCGAGTGATGAAGGAATCCGGATATGTAACCGAGTTGGAGCAGGAAGGGACACCGGAGGCGCAGAGCCGGGTAGAAAACCTACAGGAACTGTTAACGGTAGCCAGAGAGTTTGTTACTGCAGACGAAGAGGAAGACTCGCTCGAAGCATTCCTGAATCATGTAGCATTGGTGTCGGACATTGATTCAGCTGAGCTGGAGACGGACCGGGTTACGCTGATGACGTTGCATTCCGCCAAAGGGTTGGAGTTCCCGACGGTATTCCTGATTGGCATGGAAGAGGGGCTGTTCCCTCATTTCCGTACACTGAGCAGCCCGGATGAGATGGAGGAAGAACGCCGTCTTTGCTATGTGGGAATTACTCGTGCGCAGAAGAATGTATTTATGACTCGGGCGCAAAGTCGTATGATTTACGGAGAAGTGCAGGTGAACCGTCCCTCAAGATTTTTGGCTGAAATTCCGGATACGTTGTTGGAGAACAAGCAGAAGAAGGCGACAAAACAGGATGCCGGACCGCAAGCGCACCTGCCGCGCCGACAAACAGCGCCGTTGAAACCTTCCTTATTGAGACCGGCGGCAACGCCGACCCCCATTGTGACTGCGAAAACGGGACCCGTTACGCAATGGAAAGCCGGCGATAAGGCCGCCCATGGAAAATGGGGCGTCGGTACGGTGGTGGAGGTCAAGGGCGCCGGCGACAATCAGGAAGTGAAAATCGCTTTTCCAGATCAGGGGATTAAGTCTCTGTCTGTCAAATTCGCGCCGATTCAAAAAGTGTAGGAGGCACAGAAACCATGAGCGGCAGTGCACAAGATCAACAGGATGATATAAACGAGCTGGCGGAGCTGCGTGCCCGGCTTCATCGTCATAACTATGAATATTATGTGATGGATGCTCCTGCCATTAGCGATGGCGAATATGATCGGCTCATGCGTAGATTGCAGGAAATCGAGGCTGCGCATCCGGAATGGGTAACGCCTGATTCGCCTACACAGCGGGTTGGAGGACAACCTCTGGCAGGTTTTGAAAAAGTCACCCACGCAGCGCCGCTCTTGAGTCTGGGGAATGCTTTTTCCGCCAATGAGCTGCGAACATTTGACAATCGGGTGCGCGAGTCGGTCGGGGTGGCAGTGGAATATATTGTAGAACTGAAAATTGACGGCCTGGCTGTGAACCTGATTTATGAAAACGGGCGATTGACGCGGGCGGCAACTCGAGGTGACGGAGAAGTCGGCGAAGATGTTACGACCAATGTGAAGACGATCCGAGCTGTCCCATTAGTGTTGAACGAGCCTGACAAGCTACCGCCCTATTTTGAAGTCCGCGGCGAAGTCTACATGCCCCGGCGGGCATTTGACCGGCTGAACCGCGAACGGTCCGCAGCAGGAGAAGCTTTGTTCGCCAACTGCCGCAATGCGGCCGCGGGATCGCTTCGTCAGTTGGATCCCAAGGTGACTTCCAGTCGAACTTTGGATTTCTTCGCCTATGGGATTGGAATCCGTCAGGGGGCGCCCTTCCGGACACATGCGGAAGTCCTGCTGGGGTTGGGGCGTTTCGGATTTCGAATCAACCCGAACCATCGATTGTTTTCCAGTATGGACGCGGTGATTGACTATTGTGGGGAGTGGGCGGAAAAACGTGCAGCCCTGGACTATGATATAGACGGCTTGGTCATCAAGGTCAACAGTCTGGCCCTGCAGGAGGAACTGGGAAACACTGTAAAAGAGCCGCGCTGGGCCATCGCATGGAAGTTTCCGGCAGAGGAAGCCCTGACGATTGTAGAGGATATTTTTGTCGGGGTGGGGCGAACC
>CAZSRN010000146.1:5278-6012 GCA_964609115.1 uncultured Veillonellaceae bacterium
AGAGCCACGCTGCACAATGAAGATTTTATTCGGGAAAAAGATGTGCGGATCGGCGATACGGTAGTGATTCATAAAGCAGGTGAAGTGATTCCGGAAGTGGTATCTGTCGTGACTGAAAACAGAACCGGTTCTGAGACGGAATTCATCATGCCGACAGAATGCCCGGAATGTGGAAAACCCGTGGTGCGAAAGTCCGGTGAAGCGGCGCACCGGTGTCTGAATCCGGACTGTCCGGCCATGGCTCGCGAAGGCCTGATCCATTTCGTGTCTCGCGATGCAATGAATATTGACGGATTGGGGCCATCCATTCTGGAAGCCTTGTTAAACGCCGGGCTGGTTGCTGACGCCGCCGACCTTTATTCACTCAAAGGTTCGCAGTTGGCGGAACTTGAAAGGATGGGGGAAAAATCCGCAGCCAATTTGGTGAGCGCCATCGCCGCCAGCCGTGAGGCGGGATTGGGTCGATTGCTTTTTGCATTGGGAATTCGTTTTGTCGGGGCTAAAGTGGCCGGGATTCTGGCGAAAGCCTACGGCAATATGGAAACGATAACCGAAGCTTCGCGGGAAGAGCTTGTCGAGATTCCCGATATCGGCCCCCGGATTGCTGAAAGCGTGGTGGGCTACTTTTCTGATCCGGAACATCTGGCGCTGATTGATAAACTGTATCGAGCCGGAGTTGTGATGGAAGAGAAAATGCCGGAAAACCTTTTGCCGCAAATTTTTATCGGCAAAAC
>CAZSRN010000147.1:0-1790 GCA_964609115.1 uncultured Veillonellaceae bacterium
GCCAGCGCCTGACTGAAGGCGAATGTTCCCGGCTGAATTTGCAGGGAGCCCAGCGGGTGCAAAAGCTTGCGTTCGGCAACCTGCTGCCGGATGGTATCGACAATCTGGTTTAGCATAATCGGTTCCTTTCTGCAGCCGACCGGGCTGCTGCGATGAATTGCCGGATTTTGCCTGAGTCTTTGACGCCGTCCGTTTCCACGCCGCCGGATACATCGACTCCGTCAGGTTTCAGGATTTGGATGGCCTCCGATACATTTTTCGGGTTCAGGCCGCCGGCGACGAGAAATTTTTGGCGGGGGCGACCGATGCGAAGATTGACAGTGTTCCAATCAAAAGGGATGCCGGTGCCGCCCGGCTGTCCGGGAACGAAACTGTCCAGCAGCAGGTAGTCGGCAGGATAGTCGGGAACCGCAGCCGGAGTAAAATCCGGGCCGACGCGACAAGCCCGGATGACGGGGCGGTTCAGGGACCGACAGTAGTCAGGGCTTTCCCCGCCATGAAGCTGGAGGTAATCGAGACGGCAACGGTCGGCGATTTCCAGGACCTCGGACAAAGGCTTGTTCACAAACACGCCGACTTTGCCGGGCCCCTTCACTGCGGCTGAGATCATGGCGGCAGTTGTCACGTCGATTTTGCGCTTGCTGTCGGCAAAGACAAAACCGATCAGGTCGGCTCCGGCGTCAGCCGCGGTCCGGGCTGCTTCGAGGCTGCAAATGCCACAGATTTTGATGATCATGAGATCAGTCTCCCAACAAAACTTTTATTGCAGGGTGAGTTCACGCATACGGTCCAGTTTCGCCTGAGCAGCCCCGCTGTCAATGCTTTCGGCGGCAAGAATCATTCCTTCCCTTATGTTTTCCGCTTTATCGGCTACGACGAGTGCGGCGGCTGCGTTGAGCAGGACCAGATCACGACGGGCTCCCGGATTGCCCTGCAAAATGGTTCTGATAATGTCGGCATTTTCCTCCGGTGTACCTCCACTGATGTCGTCCAGTCCGGCAAGCGGCAGTCCGTATTCAGCAGGGTCAATCATATAAGAGCGAATTTTTCCGTCTACTACCTCGGAAACCTGAGTCTGCGATGTGGTGGAAATTTCATCGAGTCCGTCCAGCCCGTGTACTACCATGGCGCGACGGGTATGGAGCTGCAAAAGGACTTCCGCCAGTTTTTGGGTTAGTGACCGGTCGTAGACCCCCATCAGTTGACGTTCGGCAGACAACGGATTGGTCAGGGGACCCAACACATTGAACACGGTGCGGAATCCAAGTTCACGCCGCGTCTTGCCGGCGTATTTCATGGCAGGATGGAATGTGGGGGCATAGAGAAAGCCGATATGGGCATCCTCGATGACGGAGGCGACATTTTGCGCGGGCAGGTCAATTCGGACGCCCAATGCTTTTAACACGTCGGCGCTGCCGGAAGAACTGGACACTCCGTGATTGCCGTGCTTGGCTACGGCTGCGCCCGCTCCCGCCACAACGAAAGCAACCGTCGTGGAGATGTTGAACGTTCCTTTGCGGTCGCCGCCAGTGCCGCAGGTGTCGAGCAGGTCAGTTTGGCTGCAGTTCACTTTCACGGTGTGACTGCGCATGCTTTCAGCAAATCCGGCAATTTCTTCGCTGGTTTCCCCCTTGATTCGCAGCGCGGTCAACAGGCTGCCGATTTGCGCCTCACTGGCGTTGCCGGACATGATTGTCTGCATGGATTCAAGGGCTTCCTGACGTGAGAGATTTTCTCCCGATACGACTTGGTTTAAAGCTTCTTTCAACATTTCTTTTTCCTCCCCAACA
>CAZSRN010000147.1:1800-5984 GCA_964609115.1 uncultured Veillonellaceae bacterium
CAACTCTGTGTACTTTTCCCGTTCATCGCTATGCGTGCAGTATGAAAATGTGTGTCGGATAAATAAAAAGAACCATTCCACACCCTATACAGGGGCGAAATGGTTCGCGGTACCACCCTACTTCGGAAAACAAACGTTTTCCCTTGATTCGGATACGGGCCTCGGCCGATATCCTAAGCCCTGTAACGGAGGCATCCGGCCCAGCCTACTTTTCAAACAAAGCTCGGGGGGCAGCTCACGGGACCATTCGACAGGAGCTCTGGACCGGTCATCTCACCTTCGGAGAGCACTCCGAACACCGGCTCGCTGAAACCAAAGCAACTCTGTGTACTTTTCCCGTTCATCGCTATGACGGATTTAATTGCATTTACTATAGCACATAAAGAAAAAATATGTCAAGGGAAAAAGAAAAATCAAACTTTACTTGGCGGAGTGTAATGTTTTTCATCGCAACGGCCAGCGGGAAACGGAATTATGGCATGAAAGGCATGGACATTTTTTGATAGCCGTCCGGAATTTCAAACATGGAGGCCGGCGGCTCATCCAAGACCAAGTTCTTGAAGACGGTGACCGTGTCCTTGTATTGAGTTTTGATCGGGAACATATTGTTGTCTTTTATCAACCAGATAAAATGAGTAGTTCGGTCATTGCCAATCTGATGCGTGATTTGGTATTTATCGGCCACAAATCCCTCCACCGTTTCGGTGAGCAGATAGGTGCGTTCAACTTCCGTCGGAGCTTTTTCGCCGCTGGCGATGGCATTGGCCGCCATGCCTGAGCGCATGGATATTTCCATATAACTTTTATCCGGCACACTGAGATTCCAAACCAGTTTTTTGTCCATGCGGACAATAATAATCATGTCGGGATGCGCCGGCATTTCCATGCGTTGAGCCCACAAGGAGTAGGATACCCACATTTTGGCATGCGTAGTGCCGCTCTTGCTGGTGGTCACGACATCTGCCGAATAACCGGCGGCAAACGCGACAGAGGTAGCGGCAATCAGAGTCAGGCAGAAAAAGAATACACGAAGAAACTTGGACGACAACCTTTTCAAACAAATTCCTCCCATCGTTTCTAATTTCGATCCACCCTAGACCTCACGGCATCCGATGCATCTTGGCGGAGAAGGTGGGCCCGTCGGAAGCTACTTGGGCGCCAATGCCCAATAAGGTTCCATCGGCTTGGAGTGCAAAAGTCCACGGCCATACATACACTGTTTGCGGCGGTCTTGCCACAATGGAAAGTTTTTTGGTCAAAGTACTAAAAGTACCCTCATACCGTGTCCAGCCCTGCTTGCCGGTATTACCGGGGAAAATGGCCAAAGAGAACACCACATGGACTTTATCGCCTTCCACTTTTTCTATGGCTAAAATCTGTTCCCGCTCATATTTGTTTCCGCGAGAAACCCATTCGCATTTGCCGATCCATTTTCCCGACATCTTCGCCAGATCTGGCGGAACCTCTGGCCCGGGCGCCACGATCACGAGGTCACTCGGAAGGGGAGCCGTCGGTGCTGCAAAAACCGTTCCGGACAACAATAACAAAAGGACTGCAAAAAGGGCGCTGATTTTCAAGAAAATCCCTCCAATTTAGTATTTCAACGACAAAAATATTTTACCATTAAATTGTCAAGGTTTCCAACAATGTTCAAAGAAAAAGTGAAGGAAACCTCTCCGGACTCGACTATGGACCAACGTCAATGCGTACTTGGACCGACTTGCCTGATGGCACCAATTTTGCCCGGGGATGGATGAGATGGATGTGCGTGAGAAACGAGACGAGGTTATTTTTTCAAACTTCCGGATAAATACTGAGTTATACCCAGCACAATTCTTTTTGTCCAGAAGGGACCACTACTTCTGCGACTTGACGGCTTCCCGGAAACAGGATGAGCTTCCGCTTGCACCGCATTCCCGGAAGATGAGCCAGGCCAGTGACGACTCCTTCCACAACAACACGCTAACGGCCAAGAAATAAAACGAGAATGTCAGCGCCGCGAGAAAATCGCCAGCGCCATCCAGATAAGACCGAAAGAGACGGCATGCGCCTGCGTGAACGGCTCATGATAGACAAAAACACCGGTCAACAAGGCGAGCGTCGGTGAAAGATACTGGATAAAGCCGAGCAAGGAAAGCGGCAACTGATTGGCGGCATTGGCGAATAATACCATGGGCAGCGCAGTGACGATGCCGGCGCCGGTCAACAGAGCTGTGGCAAAAAGATTGCCGGAGCCGAATACGCCGATAGCCTGTGTGTTCAAAAACAAGAGATAAGCAATTGCTAATGGTGAAATAATAAGGGTTTCCAAGGTGATGCCGGTGATGGGCGACAAAGCCAGCAGTTTTTTGCACAGGCCGTACAAGCCGAAGGTAATGGCTAACGATAAAGCGACCCAGGGAAATACGCCAAAATGAAAAACCAAATTCAAAACACCGGCGGCAGCCAATGCGACAGCCAGATATTGTTTGGATGAAAGTTTTTCTTTCAACAGGGCGACTCCCAGCAGAACATTGACCAAAGGGTTGATGTAATAACCCAGACTGGTCTCGATAATACGGTTGTCATTGACGGCCCAGATATAAACCAGCCAGTTCAATGTGATGAGTAGGGTGGAGGCAAGAACCCCCAATATGCGTCGGGGATCGTTTTTAATCCTGCAAACTTCGTGACAAAAGGCGCCCACTCGTTGGGTAATCACTAAAAATAGAAACAAAAAAAACAAAGACCAAAAGACGCGGTGCGACAAGATTTCCAGTGCACCGGCCTGATGCAGCAGCTTCCAGTAAACGGGCAGCAACCCCCAGAACAGATAAGCAATAACGGCGGAGAAGATTCCTTTGCTTCGGTCGTTTGTCATAATGCACCTTTCTTCTGCAGATGGTTCCATTGTAGAAGAACCACCGAAAAATGGCAACTTTCGACAAGCGCGGAGGGGTTTGTCAGGTCCGATCACTTCCCCATTTGAAGGATTTTGCGCACCCAATGCGAACTAACTAATCAATGGCAAGAACTGGACCACGCACACTCTATTTTCAGAAGGAGAGTCAGCTGCAGTGGATAAGAAAAAGTTGCTGGTGAGTTTGGCGATTTGTTTTGCGGCGGAAGGTGCCGGCGGATTATTTACCGCCCAGTCTGTCGGGACGTGGTATCTGACGTTGCAAAAGCCGGCTTTCACGCCTCCGGGCTGGTTATTTGGCCCCGTTTGGACACTGCTGTATTTCCTGATGGGCGTATCGCTCTATTTGATATGGACCGCGCAACGGGACGGCGGTGTAAAAAAAGACTTCGCAGGCTTCCTGTTTGCGGTTCAATTGCTGCTCAACGTAGCCTGGTCGGCGGTGTTCTTCGGCATGCAGTCTATCGCCGGGGCCTTGGGAATCATTGCGGCGTTATGGGTGGCGATTGCCGTGACAATTCATCAATTTCGGCGAATTTCCCGCCTGGCATCCGGACTGCTGCTGCCCTACTGGGCCTGGGTTTCTTTTGCAACGTTCCTGAATTTTACGCTGTGGAAGCTGAACCCGTAACCGTGGAGGGGATAATATAGGTATTTCCTAATCATTTACCGGAGGTGGACTCTGTGCTGAGTATTGGGAATAAAAAAATTCACATCAAGCAGGGGGATATCACGGAGGAAACAACGGACGCCATCGTTAATCCGGCCAATTCGCAGCTCATGCATGGCGGCGGAGCTGCCCGGGCCATCGCTGTGAAGGGTGGCGCCATTGTTGAGGAACAGAGCCGTCACTTGATCGAGAAAATCGGTCAGGTTCCTACCGGCAAGGCGGTTATTACGGACGCGGGAAACTTACCCTGCAAGTTTGTTATTCATACGGTGGGGCCGATTTGGGGCGAGAGTGAGGAAACGGTGAAATTGCGCCGCGCGGTCTGGAGTGTTTTGACCTTGGCGGAGCTTTATAATTTAAAGTCTGTGTCAATGCCGGCTATCAGTTCAGGCGTGTTCGGGTTCCCCAAAGACCTGTGCGCTGAAATTTTGTTGGCGACAACCGTGGAGTTTTTGCGGCAGCCGACGGTCGCGCTGGAAGAAGTGGTTCTGTGCAATCATGACCCGGTGACGGTGGAGTGCTTTCTGGCAGCAGAACAAAAATACCGGCTGCGATACAAATAGAATGTAGTTGGAGGCAACATATTGAACAGTGAGTTTTATCGAGGCTGTTTGG